>JAIKZC010000170.1 GCA_024682575.1 Lachnospiraceae bacterium
GTCAAATTCCTTCCTGAAGCCGCCAACTTTATCTGCTATGGTTTTCCTTACCAAAAACAAATGACAGATATAATTATTCGAAAGGAGCAGATCTTTGTTAAAATCCGGTTTTCTGTTTGGACAGAAATATCTGTCTTCGTCCGGATCGTATTTGTCTTCATCTGTATAAACTATGTCTGAACCATCTCTTAACGCAGCTGCTGCTGAAAAAAGTGCATTTTCAGCGAGAAAATCATCATGGTCTACGGCCGCTACAAAATCACCTGTTGCACACTTTAATGCCTCATTGGTATTTTCAGAAATGCCCTTATTTTCTTTCAAACGGGTATATATCAGCCGTGTATTATTTTCATCCTCAGTTCTGAACTCTTCAACAAGTTTAATTAAAGAATCATCATCAGATGCATCTGCGATTATTGCTTCAAAATTTCTGTAGCTTTGCTTCGAAAGAGAATTCAAAAGACGTCTTAAAGCTCTATGGTCTGTATTATATGCCGGAATAAGCAGACTTATCTTATAGGGTTCATCCACTTCATCCATGCATCCCATATCAGCATGTTCTGTCACACTTTGCATTTCATGATTATAAAAATAATCATTGATAGAATCCCTTATTCCTTCGCCGGTCCTTATTACAGCATCCGAAAGTCCATTTCTTTCTATGTATGACTTTGTTCTTGCATATAAATTTTCGATGGTTCTTAAATTCATATTTTCGCCGCCTTATTCCAAAACTCTGTCATCGGGAATATATGTCTCCCCTGTTCTGTAATCGATCAATTGAGGATCAACCCTTGTTTCTGCAAATTTAGCTGCATTTATACCCGCATCTGTCCCCAATGCATTTAAGGCATCCTGATTGTAATGATAGCTGTCAACCATATATTCTTCACCAAATGCTGAAAGCATAGTTGAGATCAGCACAAACCTTGGATCGGTACGACAAAGCTCTGTCTGAACATCTATGATCCTCTTAAATGCATCCGGATCTTCCTTCGTTCTGCCTATCCTTATCATCAGGAATTTATCAATTCCCCTATAGAACATTTTAGATGAAAAAGTATTCAGATCTGTGAGATACTGTGATGTTGAAACATTCTCCAGCACATCATTTTCTCCCTGCAGGAATACAAGGAACTGGTTTCTTACCGTGTAGCCATTCTCCTTAAGCCAGGTCTTTGCATTAATAAATCTCGTAACAACATCTTCGCCCACAATATCTGTTGCCCAATATGTAGAAGGTGTTCCTCCCTTGGATGCAGAAACCGCGATCACAGGTACACCTGTTTCTTCATAATACGCGTTTACAAAAGCACTTACAAGACTTCCCCTTTTAAGGAAGAGATCATTCATAGTTTCAGTGTTTTCATAAAAGCCAAAAGGCTCTGTTATTGTATATAATTTTGTCGGATCAGAAACCGCACGAAATTCAGCTCCAGCACCCTCTTTAACAGTAACCGCCCTTGTTGCATCTCCTCCTAAGCCGCTCATATTACTCTGACCTGCAAATACTATCAAATCTACTGAAACAGTCTCTTTGCTCTCTTCAATAGTACTCTCTTCTGTTGCCTTATCAAGTTGTTCCTTGATTTCCTCATCTATTTCAGATTCATCAAGCAAAGGCTCACTTCTCTCGTCAGAAACAGTTGCATGATCAGAATGTCCCATCATAAGACTGCTTCCTTTTTTTTCAAGATAACTTTTAAATACAGAGTATGTCATTCCGCCTACTGCAATGATTATCAGTATTACTATTATCAATGAAAAAAAGAATCTTCCTTTTGTCTTCTTCACTTTTTAAGCCTCTTTCTTTTTGAAGACAAAAAGCTTGCTTATTACATAATTAAGCACGATAACTACAACCTGTGCCACAAGTTTTACAGCGATCCTGTTAAATCCAAGCCATGTAATAAATACGAGGATTATTATCTCCTCTACGACAAGAGTAAAGATCCTGCCGCCAAAAAATGAACTTATCTGCTTAATAAGCGCTGCACTGCCTTCAACATGACCATCAAAAACCCAGGTCCTGTTTGTTATATATTGAAAAAGTACACAAATGACCCACGAAATTGCATTGGCAAGAAGATCATTAATCTTCATGATATCCGTAAATAATGCAAAAAGAAAGATATTTAAGAAAAAGGCAAGTCCTCCAAAAAAGAGGTACATAAGCCCCTCTTTATATTTTTTGTAAAAGGGTTCAAATATATTAAGAACAGGAAGATGCATGATCTTGTCAAATATATCCGGCTTTTTCTCTTTGTTTTCTGTATTTTCATTCATAATATTTTCCATAACTAACCAACCGATCAAATCTTTTTATTTAGCATAATGAAATCCCTAAGGGCATTCTTTCCTATGCCAAAAATCCTCTTCATATTAATTGAATTCACTCCACCCTGTCTCGCTCTGAATGTGATCGGAGTAAATTTAACTGCCCTTCTGTGCTTAGTGTATATGACTGTAATAAGCACATTTGTAAGGAAATAATTTTTAGGTATAAGGTGAATTTCCTTTTCAAGAGTTTCTGCCTTCATAAGTCTGAATGGCGTATTGGCATCAGTAACAACACAGTGAAAGCAAAGGAATATCACAGCCTTAAGAACCTTGGTCACAAAAATCCTTGACCAGCCATCCTGTCTATGATTACGATAACCAACGATCATGTCATAATGACGTCTGCATCTCCAGAATGCCGGAAATTCCTCAGGTCTTGTCTGTCCATCAGAATCTGTCTGAAAAATATAGTCCGCACCCTCTTTCAAGGCATAACGATAGCCTGCAAGAATAGTCGGTCCATGCCCGGAATTTTCCTTATGCTTAACTATAAGCTGACTTCTCTTTTCAGCTTCAGCCTTCAGCACCTCCAGCGTGCGATCCTTAGAACCGTCATCAATAACAACAAGTCTGCTGTCCTCTCCCGTCATAACTACCATGGGATACCATTCATCTATTACATCCCTTATAGATTCCTCCTCATTATAGGCAGGAATCACCATGTAAAGTTTATCCATTATTTTCCTTACTCCAATAAAGTCTTAGGTTTCCGGATCATCATAATTGCATATGCTGCAAGGAAGAGATAATAAATTATCGCTTCTATAACAAGTGACGGCTGCGATTCACTGAAAATCCTGAGTCCAAAAAAGCTGTATAACAAAAGGACTAAGTAAGCAACCCTAAATATACACCTTATTCCCGGATCATATCTTTCGCTTAAAATTTTTACTCCGGGATAAACTGCAGCCAAAACAAAGAAATCATAGCTTCTGTGATAAGTGATTATCAATGCAACCAGTAAAAAAAGAGCAAACAGAATATTTTCATTTTCATATCCTGCCTTCGTCTTTAGTGCAAGTCCCAACAATACACACATTAAAAGTCCGGTAAAAATCAGTGCAAAACCCGATCCGGAAAGCAGCGCACTTATATCTATGCTTCCCTCCCCTGCAAGTGCTGAGGATACCTTAAAGGGTTTTACTATCATATCTATAAATGATTCTTTTAAATATATTGCTGATGCGATAGTCAGCAATATATGAATTCCAACAGATATTATAAAGCTCTTCCATTTTCTCTTATAAATAAATATAAGAGCAAGCGGAGCCGTCAAGGTATATTTGAAATATGAAACAGCTAACGCAAATCCGGCTGCAGTGTCCTTTTTCTTATCAGATAACAATACCGCGAGCAGGAAGAAGGTAAAAGCAAAAAGTGTATGCTGACCCACTCCTATCTGATTTCTCCAAGGTGTTCCTGCTACCATTAAAAGCGATAAGATTGCAAATTCATCCCTACCAAGCTCTTTCATATAAGTTTTTCGTAGCAAATATAATATTGCTGCCGTAAAAATAAAATTGGAAACTATCCATAAAACTACAGCAACCCTGTATGGCAGCAATGTATATAGAAACAATAAAATTAGGAGGCTCGGAAACTGATTGGCCTCCATATCTTGTTTTACATCTATAGAATTAAAGTATCCATAAAACTCATCCAATTCAGGTATATCTTCAACTGAAGAGCTTCCAAGGCTCAGGTCGTAGGGATCATGTCCCAGACACAGAGCCTTAGCTGCATCCCATTGAAAATCCTGACTGTATCGATAGGCATTTTTCACGCCTGATGCTATCGATACCAATGCCGCCAGAATCAGCAGCAAATAGATCAGCCTTTTTCCGATGGCATTATTCATTGTCAAAATTTCCTTAAGCTTTTTTATTTTGCCAATTTAGCAATAACTTCTTCTTTGAGTTCTTCAAGCTTCTTCTCAGAATCCTCAAGGCTGCTTCCCTTTACACCCATGTAGAATTTGATCTTAGGCTCTGTTCCTGAAGGACGTACACAGCACCATGAGTTATTCTCAAGATCAAAGTAGAGAACATTTGATGTAGGAAGACCTGTCTTGCCTTCAACACCAGTCTCAAAATTAACACACTTATCAACCTTATAATCTCTGAACTCACGAACCTTAAGACCTGCAAATTCCTTAGGAGGATTTGATCTGATCCTGTCCATGATATTCTGGATCTCTTTTGCACCGTCAACACCCTTAAGTGTAACTGTATGAATACCCTCGCGGAAGAAACCATACTTCTTGTAGATATTCATCATTGCATCCCAAACTGTGATCCCCTGCTTCTTGCACCATGCAGCAACCTCGCAGAGACACATTACAGCGTCCGGAGCATCCTTATCACGTGCATGAGTACCAACGAGACATCCATAAGACTCTTCATAACCAAATACATACTCATAAGAATTGTCACGCTCGAACCACTTTATCTGCTCACCGATATACTTAAATCCTGTAAGAACCTCGATAAGTTTGAGCTTATATGCATCTGAAATAGGATCGATCATATTTGATGAAACAATGGTCTTAACAACTGCTCCATTCTTAGGAAGCTTGCCCATTGCCTCTAACTCTCTTATACGATATTCAGCAATAAGGATACCTGACATATTTCCTGTAAACGGAATATATTCACCTGTTGCTGTATCTTTTGCATAAATACCAAGTCTGTCTGCATCAGGATCAGTTGCAAGTACAATATCTGCATCCTTTTCCTTTGCAAGCTTAAGTGCAAGTGTAAATGCCTTAGGATCCTCAGGATTAGGATAATCAAGAGTTGTGAAGTCAGGATCCGGAAGTTCCTGCTCAGGAACAACATATACATTGTTGAAACCAAGTTCTTTTAAGATCCTTGTAACCGGAACAAGTCCTGTACCATGGAAAGGTGTATAAACGATCTTAAGGGAATCAGCTGTTTCCTTGATAACATCAGGATGAATAACAAGTTTCTTAAGCTCCTCAATATACTTGTCATCTATCTCTTTTCCGATAACCTCGTAAAGGCCTGCTGCCTTTGCATCTTCAAGGGACATTGTCTTTGCATCACTGTAATCCTTAACAGCTTCAACTTCGCCAATAATATCAGTATCAATAGGAGAGGTTACCTGTGCTCCGTCATCCCAGTAAACTTTATATCCGTTATATTCAGGCGGGTTATGGCTTGCTGTTACTACTATACCTGCTGTACACTTAAGCTCTCTCAATGCAAATGAAAGCTCCGGTGTAGGTCTGAGTGAATCAAATACATAAGCCTTGATTCCGTTTGCAGCAAGGCAAAGTGCTGCTATATCTGCAAATTCAGGTGACATTCTTCTGCAGTCGTATGCAATTGCCACACCTTTGTCCTGTGTACCCGCTTTTAAGATATAGTTTGCAAGTCCCTGAGTTGCTTTTCTTACTGTATAGATATTCATTCGGTTAGAGCCGGCTCCAATTACTCCCCTGAGTCCGCCTGTACCAAATTCGAGGTCCTTATAGAATCTGTCTTCTATCTCCTCTTTCTTTCCTTCAATTGCCTTGAGTTCAGACTTTGTCTCCTCATCAAAGTAGGGATCATTGAGCCAGTACTCATACTTTTTCATAAAATCGTCCATTAGCTAACCTCCTCGTATTTATAGATTAATTAAATCTGATTTCAAGCTTAAACTAAAGCGGTTTAAGTTTTTCCGCTCCGCCGCCTGTCTTCGGACAAAATTAACTCTTCCCTTGTCCAAATTGTATTATACCATAAACAAGCATTATATCCACATATTTTTGAATCTTGTAAAAAGATAAGTGCCTCTGTAGCTTTACTGCACCATTGGTGCAGGACTTGCTTTAAGGGTATAATTGCTGTGATCAAGTGAAAAATTAGGATTATAGTACGGATCTCCGGCTTCAAGTGCTGCCTTCCATTTTGTCCTGAATTTTTCTGCTTCCTGATCGTAACGAGCTGCTCTTGCCTTATCGGAACCATCTGTATCATCCCCTCTTGAGATTGATTCATAATGGAAAAGCTCAGCAAAAGGTGTAAATATATTCAAAAATCCTTTTTCTCTTAATCTTAAGCAGAAATCCACGTCATTCAATGCAACAGCGAATCCCTCATCGAAACCGCCTACCATATCCCAGGCCTTTTTTGAAACCATAAGACATGCTCCTGTCACTGCAGAAACATCCTGCGCATAGCAAAGGCGTCCCATATAACCCAGATTATCCTTTGCAAGACGATAATGTGTATGTCCGGCAGTTCTGTGTGCACCTAGACCTATCACGATTCCCGCATGCTGGATCGCCCAGTCTTTATAATATAGCTTGCAGCCGACAGCTCCTACGTCTTCTCTTGCTGCAAACATGAGCAGATTTTCGATCCAGTCCCTGCTTATAACTTCCGTATCATTGTTCAGGAGAAGTATATAATCTCCAGAGGCCTGACTAACGCCAAAGTTAACAAGTTTTGAGAAGTTAAATTCTATATCACAGTTAACGATCTTAACCTTCGGGCACTCCTCCAGTGACTTATAATAATTTTTCAGCGCCTCATCACTGCTCCTGTTCTCAACTACGATAATCTCGTAATTTTCATAAGAACTCTTATCGAGAATGGAATCAATACATCTCCTTAGATCCTCTTCGTGATCATGGTTCGGAATGATGATCGAAATCTTCGGTTCACCTTCGATCGCATATCGGATTCTGAAGATCGTAGGAAATGCCCTTGTACTCTCTATTTCAAATCCCTTAAATCCCTTACTCTCAAGATGTGCTGCAACTGCCTTTTTTGCAGCTTCTATGGCATATGTCTTTGAATTTATATCAGCAGCAGTCGATGCGGCATGACTTCTCCAATAATAAAGAATATGCGGTACATGTTTTATACATTTTGCAGCATCGGTAAGCCTTAAGATCATATCATGATCCTGGCTTCCATCAAATTCAGAACGAAAATGTCCAACCTTGTCTGACAATTCCTTCTTAAATACAGAAAAATGGCATATATAATTATTAGCCCTTAAATTATCTATAGAAAACTCCGGCTTGAAGTGCAATGTTACCATATTGTTAATGCTCTCGCCCTCAAATGTGGCCTCATCACAATAAAGAAAATCAGCACCGCTTTTTTCTATCTCACACATATATTCAAAAAGAACACATGGATGAAGAAGGTCATCATGATCAAAAAGACCAATATAATCACCGGTCGCAAGCGTGAAACACTCATTTGTATTTCCGGATATTCCGAGATTCTTTTCAATCTTCTTATATTTGATCCTTCCGGACGCATCTGCCCTGACATATTCATCTACTATTTTCCCAACTTCAGGATGCTCTGCATCAGAGCCATCAGCCAGGCAAAGTTCCCAGTCTGTATATGTCTGTGCCGTAACGCTTTCGATCATCTCCCTCAAAAACTTTTCCGGAGTATTGTAAAGCGGAACCAGTATACTGAATTTATGCCTCACAGCAAACTTATATGCTCTCTGTCTTGCAATTTCATCAGCTGACGGGAAACTTTCCGTTCCATGATGCTTATATGCCATCATCTCTATTCTTTTTGATTTAAGCTTATCTACAACGCCCTTCACATTTCCATAACGCTTAACTCTGATAAATGCATTCTTTGTATGCGACCATGCAAGGCGAAACGGCATAATAGACTTATAGATCAAAGAGCCCTTCAAAAGGTTTATCTTTCTTGTCATTTCAGCATTTTCTGTTTCGGACTGAACAAGCTCCCTCGTCAGCTTCTCATTTTTCTTTTTTTCTTCTTCGTATAATCTCTTGTAGTAACTATCCATATCTGACATAACTTTGCACCTTAATTCTTTATCTGAAACTGTTTTTCTAACCCCTGTTTGCTGTTAAAGGCTGATGATCCTTCCGCTGTCTGCTATCTCACCCTTTAATATATCTTTACTAAAGAAAGATCTGCGAACCAAAGCCAGATAGATTTTATTATCCCCTTCAGGAATAATATCTGCTCTGATCTTTGCTATAAATCCCGATAGTCTGCAGTTTTTCTCCTCTGCAAATACCATTTCAATATCCGAACGATATCGTCTTGCACTGTCAAGGATATAACGTCTTCCACCATTCTCTATCACGATCTTCAGATCATATTCATATCCCGGACAGCCTCCCATGAATGCCCAACCCTGAATTTCATAAAAATTCTCATTGCCAAAAGCATCATTAAGTCTGTAACTGATCGTATCCAGTGAATAATGAAACCTTTTCCCTGCCTGTTTCAGCCGGTATTTCCTTTTATCGAGAATATCAAGCCTGTCTGTCAGTCCAAGTTTCTCTTCAAAGGATTCCAAAAGCGGTTTATAATTTAAGGAAACTCTGGACCAGTTCGAACTCTCGTAAATATCTCCCTTTGCTAAAATATCAGCATATTTATTCTCGAAAAATTTTCGTTCTTTTTTTAGTCTTTCATAGGCTGATCTGTCAGCTGTATCATCATCTCTCGATATGCTCTCATGATGGATAAGGTAAAAATCACTCATACAGACATTTCTTAAACCTTCCCTTATAAAAGCAAAACATAGATCAACGTCTGTATATGCAATTTTAAGCCCTTCATCAAATCCCCCGACAGCCCGGAATTTTTCATAGCTGCACATAAGTGCAGCTCCTGTCACTGCTATTACATTTCTGCTGTGAGTGTTTACTCCTCCGCAATATTCCCTGTCATCAGTATAAGTACATAACCTGTGTGATGGTCCACTCTTAAAAAGACTAATGCCATTATGCTGTATCTTAATCCCATCAGGATAGAGAAGTTTACAGCCTACTGCACCAACTTCCTTCCTTAAAGCCATTTCCGCCATTTTTCGAAGGAAAAGCGTTCCTGCCGGAACTTCGATATCATCATTCAAAAATAAAACTAATTCATCATCTTTTACTAAAGAAGCCCCGAAATTGCATAAGGTCGAATATTCAAACGGCATTGGATGAGGACAGTATTCAAAATTTAAAAGCTTTGATGCTGCCTCATAATACTTTGCGTTTTCACTGCTGCTTCCATTGTCTACTACTATAGTCCTTAAAACTATATTGTCGTCAGCAGCTGCCTTATTAAGTCCTGTTACACATTTCTCCAACATTTCCGGATGATCTTTGGAAAGAATGATGCAGCTTATCCTTATTTCAGAATTATCATTATCCGGCACTTTTTCATATTCGGTAGAAAGCCTGTCAGTCCTATGAAGAAGAACTTCATTTATGTGAAGGTGAGTAGCGGACTTCAAAGCACACTCGCGCAGAAAATCATTGCTGCCCTTTTTATAGGGAAATTCTTTTTCTACCAAATCAGCAATTTTCTTCTTAACTACTGTTATTGAACCCGGATAATAATAGGATAATATCGTTTCCGGTGCCCAGTCACTCTTAAAATAAGGCTCCGTTCTATTTCCTTCTTCATCAAGAAGATCCTCATCCGCATAAATGAAATCCATATCCGGATAATTTAGAACATACGCGTAAAGACGCCCCTCTATGGAAGCGCCTTTACTTGTAAAAAGGTAATGATCTTCAAGAACTTTTTTTCTGTCGGCCTCTGCCTTATTACAATCATATTCACTTTTTTCGTTTTCCTTGATCCATCTCCTGTAAGGATATTCTACCCTTTCCAGTGCGGTCTCATATTCACATTTTTTCATCTGCGCTAACGAGCCTTATCTCGGTATAGCCTGAAT
>JAIKZC010000171.1 GCA_024682575.1 Lachnospiraceae bacterium
GGAAATCTATAGGAATTGATGAGGTTTATTCTGCTTCTAACGGCCTTGAGGCTGCAGATCTTATAGGCTCTGAAAAAATCGATATAGTTATTTTTGATATTCGAATGCCGGGAATGACAGGAATAGAACTGGCAAAATATGTAAAGGAAAAATCCCTGGATACAGCGGTGATCTTATTGACGGGCTTTTCAGAATTTGAATATGCAAGGGAAGCGCTTCGTCTGGGTGTCTATGAATATCTGCTTAAACCGCTAAGACCCAAAGAAATACTCGAAGCTGTGCAGAAGGTTAAGCTTTCGTTAGAACAGGAAAGATACAAGATAGATCTTGTAAGAAAATATGAAGATACCCCGGGAATTTATGATATTAATTCCCAGCTCTTAAATTATTTTTCAGACCTTTCGGCGCTCACGAGTGAGATAATGAATGAAATAGCACTGAATTTTCATGAAGCAATAAGTCTTGGACAGCTTGCGGAGGAATATCATTTTTCTGAAAATTATCTCTCTAAAAAAATAAAAAAAGATGCCGGGGTATCTTTTGCAAATATCCTGATGGCTGTAAGGCTTACAGAGGCGGTAAAAAAACAGCGCGGGATCTCTATAGCGGTCGTAAGGCTTACTATTCAATGAAAACCGGCTCGGATAAAGGATGGATTTTATTAACGACGGTTGAGCAGAGTCTGCTTTTTTATGAAATCTTAAAATTGATATTAGGTTTTGCAGTAATATTTTCACTTATAATCATTATTTCAAATATTGTGACAAAATCTGCAGTTCAGAGACTCGTCAGGCCTACTGAGAGACTTCTCGACGGCATGAAGAAATTTGGAGAAGGAATTTTATCAGCCAGAGTAGAGGTAAGTGGAAATGATGAAATAACTGAACTTACGGAAGCGTATAATTCCATGGCGGATCAGGTTCAAAACCTTATGGAAAAAGTATATGAATTGGAATTGTCCAATAAACAGGCAGAGATTGAGTTTCTGAAAATGCAGATCAACCCGCATTTCCTTTACAATACATTGGATACTATGAGTTGGATGGGCTTTTCGTGCGGAAGCGAAGAAATAACGGATATGGCAGTATCTCTTGCAGAAATCCTGCGGGCAAGTATAAAGCAGGATATCATAATTAAAATTTCGGATGAGATAAGGATTGTTGAGGATTATCTGAGAATACAGCATTACAGGTTTAGAGACAGAATAAATGCTGAGGTTAGTGTAGATGAGGATATTCGTGATTGCTATATGCCGGGATTTTTGCTCCAGCCTCTTATAGAGAATTCTATTACTCATGGATTGGAAGGCGAAATAGGAAGAAAAGGTATCATAGTAGTTGAGGGTTACAGAGAAGACGATAAGATTTTATTTTCGGTCACAGATAATGGAAAAGGAATGACGGAAGAAGAGCTTAAAAAGCTTATAGAGAATTGCAAGGATACTCATGCAAGGGATTCTATAGGCATAAAGAATGTTTATAGAAGGTTATATATGATCTTTGGAGAGGAGTGCTCTTTTAATATAGAGAGCAGTCCCGATCATGGAACACGGGTTAGTTTTAAGATATCAGCAGATATGAAGCTGAATTAAAAGAGGTATAGAATGAACGGATTAATTTTTGGAGCAGCATATTATCCTGAATATGAAATAGAAAAAAGAACTGAAAAAGATTTTGAAATGATGAAGGCAGCGGGTATGAATACCATACGTATTGCCGAATCGACATGGAGTACATGGGAGAAAAATGAAGGGGAATACGATTTTTCAATCCTTACGGATACGCTTGACAGTGCGGAGAAATATGATATGCAGGTAATCATAGGAACTCCAACCTATGCGGTGCCTTCATGGCTTGTAAAAAAAGATCCGGATGTGCTTGCGACAACTAAACAGGGACGCGGAATATATGGTGCCAGACAAATAATGGATATTATGAATCCAACTTACAGGGACGCCGCTGAGAAGATCATACGCAGAATGATGGAAGTTGTTAAGGATCGGAAATGTGTAATCGGATATCAGATTGATAATGAGACTAAACATTATGGTACCTCAGGGGCTAATATCCAGAAATTGTTTAAGAAATACCTGATAGAAAAATTCGGAACTGTTGAGGAGCTTAATAAAAGATTTGGTTTTGCATATTGGAGTAATTCTATAGGAAAATGGGATGATCTTCCGGATGTGAGAGGAACAATAAACGGGTCATATGCAGCAGAATTTGAAAGGTTTCAGAGACATCTTGCAGCCGAATTTTTAATCTGGCAGAGAAAAATTATTGATGAATACAGGAGAGATGATCAGTTTGTAACTCATAATTTTGACTTTGAATGGAGAAAGGATGAACTTGCTCCATTTGGACATTCATATGGTGTACAGCCGGGGATCAACCATTATGAAGCTTCAGATGCAGTAACGATCGCAGGATGTGATATTTATCATCCGACACAGGATGATTTAACAGGGGTTGAAATTGCCTATGGCGGAGACAGTATACGTCCGCTTAAGAATTCTCCGTATATAGTCCTGGAGACAGAGGCGCAGGCATTCAGGTATTGGACACCTTATCCGGGGCAGCTTTACCAACAGGCTTTTTCGCATATAGCCAGCGGAGCTATGGGAGTTGAATATTGGCACTGGCATAGTATACATAATAGCTATGAGACCTACTGGAAGGGTGTTCTCAGTCATGATATGGAAGAAAATGAGGTCTATAAAGAAGCAAAGGCTATTGGAGAGGATTTCAAAAAAATTTATCCATATATCAAAAAGAGCAGTAAAAGAAACAGGATCGCATTGATCACGGATAATCACAGTCAGACTGCGTTAGAATTATTCCCTATCGGAGATGCTAAGGACGAACCGGGTGATGAATATATTTCTTATAACGATGTTGTAAGAATATATTATGATGCTTTATATATGCAAAATTTAGAATGTGACATAATTGATGTTCGATCACTTGAAAAAAATAGCAGGGATTATGACATGATAATAACACCTGCCCTTTATTCTGCAACTGATGAGACTATCAGCTATCTTCGAACTTTTGTGGAAAATGGAGGCGTACTCGTTTCTTCATTTAAGTCATTTTTTACCGATGAAAATCTGCAGGTAAGGCATGAAAAGCAGCCGTATAGAATGACGGATGTTTTTGGCGCTTACTATCAGGAATTTACGAGACCGGGTAAAACAAAGCTCCGTGGAAAAGATATAACGGTATGGCAGGAACTTTTATTTGCAGATTCGTCGACTGAAGCTGAAAGATATGAACACAAATACTGGGGAAAATATGCCGCAATAACTCATAACAAATACAAAAAAGGTCATGCAATATATATTGGCTGTAATTGTGATGCGGAAATTGTAAAGGATGAGCTTGGAAAAGCAGCTTCTTTAGCCGGAGTGAAGAGTCCGGATGAAAAATTCCCTATTATAATCAGGAGTTTAGCAACTGATGATGGAAAAGAAATAAGGTTCATATTTAATTACAGCGACGGTGAAAAAAAGATAAGTTGTAATTTTGATAATGCTGTAGATATTCTGACTAATAAAGAGTATAAACGCAATGATGAAATTTGTATCAAAGACTGGGGATTAATAATTCTTTATATTGGCAAGCACTAAGACGGGTGTGGAATGGGAGTATGCTCCCATGATTTTAGTAACCGGGAAGAAGAGATAGAAAGGGATCAGATGCCATTTCAAATTATTAGAAATGATATTACAAAAGTAAAAGCAGATGCCATTGTAAACACAGCCAATCCTGATGTTCTTATCGGAGATGGGGTGGACTCTGCCATATATAAGGCGGCGGGTAAGGAGAGGCTCCTTGCTGAGCGGCAGAAGATA
>JAIKZC010000206.1 GCA_024682575.1 Lachnospiraceae bacterium
AGCAGAAAGACTATTAATGAAAGAAAAACTGCAAATACTGCCATCTCTGCTGCTGATGGAAATGCTGCTCCTGAAAAGCTCCCCTGTGACCAGCCGTGAAGATTTACTATAGAAGATTCATCTGCAAAAGCCACTATAAATTCCGTTATGGCACTGCAGATATACGACATCATTATTCCTGCAACCAAAAGCACTTCCATGCGACGTATCCTCGAGGAAAGGGCAAGTACGACCAAAGTCGAGAGCATTGCTCCCGCAAAGGATGCCCCTATCATCTCGATCGAAAGAACCACATGTCCTGCGTTTGTCACGAGGATCATCATTATCGCCGCCGTCATTTTTGCCCCGGATGAGATTCCGAGTACGTAGGGGCCGGCTATAGGATTTCTGAAAAAAGTCTGCAAAAGATATCCGGAAATTGCCAGTGCTCCTCCGGAAGCTGCCGCAAGAACCGCTCTCGGCAGACGGATCTCATATATTATCTGCTTACCAAGTTCATCAAGTTTAGAAAAAATATCAACACTGACACTTCCGATCGAAAGTGACATAAAAAAAGTAAGCAGGATTGCTGCCGCAAGAACGACATAAACTATTAAAATATTTTTACCTTTATTATTCATCCAATTTTTCTATGTATTCTCCGCCGCTTTTGTCCTCCAGCATAAGCCTCAGGTTTTTTACGATATTTCCCGTACTCGAGGCATTCTGGTAGAGCGAAGCTTCCATATACCATACATTTCCCTCTTTTACTGCCTTAAATTCCGAGAGAAGTTTATTTTTATCTATGAGTTCATTAATATTACTGATCGGCATTATCGCTCCGTCATAGAGAATAATATCCGCATCCTTTGCGGTTGCAAGAAACTCCTCCATGGTCATTTTGACAGTTGAACGGGCGCTGTCATCCTTTAAGTCTGAGAAGATATATTCTCCGCCCGCCATTTCTATCATCCTCGGAAGCGATTCACCGCTTTTAGGCACCACTATCTGCCCCTGGCTTGAAATATAAAAACTCGCTACTTTCTTGCCTGTCGTTTCAAGTCCTTTAAGCTCATCAACATAGGCCTTCTGCTCTTCAAAAGCTGCCTCGGCCTCATCTTCTTTATCGGTAAGAACGCCGTATACCTTTACCCATTCGGTACGTCCAAGCGGATTTTCTTCACCTGAGGACCTGTCGATAAAAACAGGGATTCCCAAAGCTTCAAGCTTTTCAATCACCTCACTTTTATGAAGGACCATCAAATTCTCAACCGCAAGGTCACAGCCCTCAGAAGTCAGATATTCATAATCCGGTGATCCATAATTTCCGCAATATTCCATCTGTCCGCTCTTTACAGCATCTATCGCAGACTGAATGGTCCATTCATCATCCTCTATCCCGGAAAAGCTTATTTTGTCCGTTGCTCCTATCGCGTCAAACTGGCACATGGCGGCAGATGCCGCAAGATAGATATTTTTAAGAGGTTTTCTAATTATCTTAACGCCATCGTCTACAGAGGGAACTTCCTTTCCCTCCGGTATGACCAGGTATTCCCGTCCGTCTTCTTTCACAGAGATTTTTTTATACCCGCCTTCATAGTCATATATGGTAAAACCTTCCGCGATCTCCGGTTTTTCTTCTTTTATCAATTGAAGCTCAACAGCAGACCCTGTCTCTTCTAACCCCGATATTTCGCTTGCTGCTGCCGAACTTTCTGCGACATTCTTTTTCTCTCCACTGCATCCGGACAAGGTAGCTGCAGAAATAAGAAATGTTAATATTAAAATTTTAAATTTCATTAAAAAAAGCCTTTCACCGCAATACGGCAAAAAGCATCCTGAAAAGGCCATGGCGAAATAATTCCCACAGCTTTAATAACGATCGATCTTCAGGCGCTGATTTCCGGTGTCTCGCGGTCTGCGTCCGTCATACAGGCAGGTCTCCTGACTTAAATAAAAGCATCTTTACCTTCCCGGAAGTATTCCAGTGGTTTCTTAAAAGTGCCCGGGATAATTACACAAAGGTCTGTACCAGATAAGCAATTATCAGATATTTATCACAGTGACGAGTTCGTGGGGGATTTTCACCCCGCTTCCCTTTTCACCGCTGAAGTCATTTCAGCGGCACCTATAGACATTTTCAATATAATTTAATGGCATTAATTGCCATAAGAACAAGTCCAATATATACTCAGAAGCCTCTAAACGTCAAGTTTATTAAGGAGTCCAAAATTTTTTCAAATTTTTTTAAAAAAGTGCTTGCATTTTATAAAAAGCTGTCGTATAATTCTATTTGTTCGCGGCAAACGAACGAAAGAAAATCAAAGATGGCTCGTTGGTCAAGCGGTTAAGACGCTGCCCTCTCACGGCAGAATCAGCGGTTCGATTCCGCTACGAGCTACTAAAAAACTCGAATGATTAATTTCATTCGAGTTTTTTGTTTGTTTCATAATATGAAATCAAAAATACTGCCTAAACTTAACTAAACTTCCACTTTGTTTTGCCACAGTGTATACATTTATACTCATACTCTGTCATCGAAAAAAAGAAAAAACTTCGTTGTTTCGTTTTCCCGGTTTTTATATATTCACAGATGAGGCAGGTTACACTAAAAGGATCTAATATCTCACCACCCGTGATTTTTTCCATATCATCAAGCGTAAGTTCTTTTGTCTCTTTCATAATATCATCAATATGATCATCAAAATACTTTTCATTATTATTATTCATATTTATATCCTCCAAAGTATTTTGCTTTAAGTTAGCGTTTTTATTGTTATTGATCTTTCTATCTATATATACGATTCAAAATGAAAAAAGTATATGTTTTTATTTACAAATTGCAGGAATCCGCATTTACTGCGGGTTCCTGCAATAAAGTCACCAAAACATATAATTTCTTGTCAAATTGACGCCACTCTTGACAAGAGATAAAAATAAATGCTGAAATGTCGTTACCGACGGCGAAAAACTCAAGAACAATTGACTTTTCTCCGTCGGAAAACGCATTTTAGCATTTATTTTTATCCAGTCAAGAGCAGACCGCTTACGCGGTGGCTGGCAGGAACCTCCGGCTCTAAATCTAAGAACAATTTTGTGGACATCCGGAAAATTGAAATAGGTTCAATCTAAAAAATTATCTGGTTGATTCTTATTTATATTTGAATTCAAAGAAAATCCGGTAGAAATATGCTCTAATTAGGAACTAGCTTGATTTATGGCATATTTTGCAAATGAAATCTAAATATTAATTCTGAGCCTGGGATTTGCACCAGCCATCGCGTCAGCGACTGGTAGGAAAGTTCAGGCTCTAGATCCAAGAATAAATGGTGAATGCCCGAATGTTTATAAATAAGTCAATCCATATGAATAAAAAGCTGAAAACATACGGATTGTGTAATCATTTTTCATGATATATGACCCAAACAATAATAAACTGTCATTTAAGGCAAAAAAACTT
>JAIKZC010000234.1 GCA_024682575.1 Lachnospiraceae bacterium
GTTTACGGCTCATAATTAAGGTACCCCTTCATAATCAACCCAAATAAATCTATGAATTAGAAAATGCCCTCGCCGGACAAAGCCGGTGGGGGCATTTTCATTGATGAGAGAGTGTGTTGTTATTTAAAGAAATTCATCTCTTCAGTCAGGCCTTCAGCTATGGATTTAAGGCTGTTTGCAGATTCTGAAAGGGTTGTGACAGTTGCGGAAAGTTCCTCGGTGGAGGCGCCTGTCTCTTCGGAAGATGCTGCATTTTCTTCAGAAATAGAAGAAAGTGAGCTCATGGTATCAACAACGGCATTCTTTGAATTTTCGCAGGTATCAGCGGCAGCCGAAATTTCCTGTACACCGTTAACGGTAGAAGAAATATCACTGAGCATGCTGTTGACATTGGAAAGGGTTTCCCCAAGAGCATCCTGCTGGTGAATATTGCTTTCTTTAACAGCGTCGGCAGCGGAAACAGCAGCATTTGAGTGATCAAGAAGGATATCCATTTCCTTTCGGATCTCCTCAGCCATAGTCCTGGAATCATCGGCAAGTTTACCGATTTCCTCTGCAACAACGGCAAAGCCCTTGCCGGCTTCACCCGCTCTTGCGGCCTCTATAGAAGCATTGAGTGAAAGAAGGTTTGTCTGGGTTGCGATGGACGCAATTCCCTCAACCTTTTCGTTGATATTGCTGACAGCATCCTGAGTTGCGGAAATTTTTGTAGAAATCTCCTCGATCTTTCCGGTCATCTCAACGCTGGATTCCTGCAGGTTGGAGAGAGAACTGGAAGAACTTTCTGATGCCTGCTGCATTCTTTCGGCGAGAACTGCAAGTTCGGAGGTTGAGCCCTGCATTTCCATTACAGCATCACCAATGGCAGAAACGTTTTCAGATGCATCCTGAATGTCATCCGCCTGCTGAGTAGCTCCGGAAGCAATTTCCTGAACAGCATGGGCAACATCCTCGGTGGTTTTTGAAATCTGATTTGTCATTTCAGAAAGCTCAAGTGATGACGAATTAACGTGTTCAGCAGATTCTTTGATATGACTTACAATTCCTTCGAGCTTGCCTATAACCGAATTCGTGTTATTGACCATAGCACCGAATTCATCCTTGCGCTGGGCAAACTTGTTTATCTTTTCAAATTTTCCTTCTGCCAGCTCTGAAAGCGATCTGTTTACAGCTTTTATAGGCTCTGTGAAGCTGGAGGCTGTCTTCAATGAAAGCAGGACTGCAATGACCAGAAATACCAATCCGATCAGAACAGTTACCATTGCTGCGCTGACTGCATTTTTAAGAGCGTCATTATAATTGTCGGAAACGACTATTGTATATCCAGTTAAAGGATCTTTGTAATAAGAGCTTATGACAGGCTGGTCATAGCTGGTCTTATCGACAAAGGTTCCTTTGTCTTTATTGAAAAATTCTGCCCCGGACATGTCGTAGACATCCTCTGCAGCCACAGAAAACTGGGCATGTGCAGCCATAATACCATCTCTGTCACATACAAAGGCGTCGTCTGTGTGTTCAGCCAAAAGCTCATGCATAGCTTCAAGGTCATAATTTCGCTGAACCTCGCCGAGAACAGTTCCGTCACTGCTCTTTATCGGGACAGCCATTGTAACCTGTCTGGAACCTGTGGAAGTACTTACGAGAACATTGGATATATAAGTATTGCCCTTCATGGCTTCCTGCCAGTATTCACGCTCAGTTACGTCAACACATTTACCGCCGGTACGGATAACCTGCATTCCTGTTGTATCCGCGATAGCCATAACACTTCCGTCATTTAATGTGTCATCAGCGGCCTTCATTATTCCGACCATCGTTTCATCGGAGACACCTTCAGTTTTCTCCAGATATGCGATAGTTGTAGGATTTTTTGCAATTACATTTACAATATCAAGGTTTTCTCTGATAGTATCGGAATATTCGGCGGAAAGGTACATTGCCTGCCACTCGAGGGAGGTCTTTGTATCAGCAATCTTGTTATTGGTTGATGATATAAAGCTCGACACGAGGGCAATTGAAAGTGGGATGACAGCAACAGCAAGCATGAGAACGATAAGCTTGGTCTTGATGCTGTCTTTTAATGAAATGGTTGACTGTGGATTTTTGCTTTTGGCTTTGGACATCAGTGCTTCCTCCTATAAACAGACATGGAATAAATGTTGTCGTGTTATACAGGAAAAAACAATTCAGCTGCTCTTATCAGATATTTTTAATCTCATTTCTGAGCCAGTCGGCAAGTTTCTCAACACCTTCGCCGCTGCTTGCACAGATAGGGATGATATCGATCCCCGGATGTCTCATATGAACATTCTTCTCGGCCTTCTCCATATCAAAATTAAAATAAGGAGCAACATCGATCTTGTTTATGATAACGACATCAGAAATCTGGAACATGAGCGGATATTTAAGAGGCTTGTCATCACCCTCGGGAACAGAGAGGATCATTGCATTTTTGCTGGCACCTGTATCGAATTCAGCAGGGCATACGAGGTTTCCGACATTTTCGAGGATCAAAAGGTCGTAATCCTTGAAATTAATGGAATCGAGACCCTGGGAAGTCATGTCAGCATCGAGATGGCACATGCCGCCGGTATGGAGCTGGACAGCATCGGCGCCTGCTTCGATAATGCGTCTGGTATCGACGTCGGAATCAATATCGGCTTCCATGACACCGATCTTGAATTCATCTTTCAGAAGCTTGATAAGCTGCGTCAGCGTGGTTGTTTTTCCTGATCCGGGCGAGCTCATAAGGTTTAAGAGGAAAGTTTTGCTTTCCTTTAACTTAGCTCTGAGCTCATCTGCTTTTTTGTCATTGTCTTCGAGCACGTTTGCCTTGAGATCGATAATTCTTATTTCACTCATTTTCCGCTATAATCTCCTTTAAAATAAATTCTCGTCCATGAATAATCTTCGCAAGTCCGCTTTTGCAATTCGGGCATAGATAGTCATGTTCTTTATCGGGGAGATATTCTTTGCCGCAGTCTTCACAGCGGGCAGTAACCGGTATCATGATGCATTCAAGCTCGGATGAGCTCAAAATAGTATCCTTCACGGCGGATTTATAATACTTGATCATATATTCCGGAAGGATCCCGGTCATTTCCCCAATCTCAGATACGACCTTTTTTACATTGGAAATATTTTCCTCCTCGCACTTTTTTAGTGCAAGATTCACAAGTCGTACCACATAACTCATTTCATGCATAAATTCAGCCTCTTTGCGTGTTTTATCATTGCCGTAATTATAGTTGAAATGCGGGAAAAAGGCAAACGAGTGAGGTCTTTACTCGTATTTAAATATATTGATTTTTGGATAATATTTTATTGGAATAGTAAGGCCTTCATCAGCCTCGTGAAAAAAAGAATATAGTTTGAAAACCGGCGGTCGAAAAGCCGGTGAATTGGCATAGCTGTAGCCTGGTCTGTAAATCATTTACACATACCCCCTTAGCAGTTACAAAAATCCGGTGGTGATTCCCGGAAAAAATGGTCATAGTAGTTATCGGATAATTATCATAGATAATTATGGAAAAAGGGGATGTTTTTGAAAAAGAGCAATGGAATGAGCTCATTTCACCTCCAAATTGTAAATTTTTTTTTAGTAAATTTTTATAATTTCTCCTAAATCTTGCCTGAATATATTGTATCTATCTGTGTACAATATACAGAAATTGTATACGATTAGATACAATGGTCCTATTTAAAATATCCAAAACATAGAAAAATCGTTGTATTTTCACGATTTATACACGTTTACAAGTTAGCCATGACATAGTATTATGATTAATGTTTAAAAAGAGGAACAATTTCGTCCGCGATTTGTGGATCAGGAGGTTAGGGATGAAGACAAGTGCTCGGTTAAAGCGCTCACTTGCATCGATTTTATCGGCAGCAATGCTCTTAACATCGGTATTTGGAAATGCAAGTCTGACGCCGGTAAGCGCAGAAGATGGTGTAACAACACATGGAAACTGGGAAATATCAAAGGACAGTAATGGAATAAATATTGCCAACTGGTCTGATTCGGATTTTTATTATCATTCAAAAACTGATTTTAAAACCGGAACTACAGGTGCTTACTTTAACAAAGAGAGAAAAGAATTTAACTATGTAGCATCGACAGGATCAAATGGAAAAGAGTCTAAGGGGATAGTACAGACAAACAATACAGACTATGGATATTGCGATTACAAAGCAGATGCATCCGGAGTTTTGAGTGTCTATATCAAGGCTGCTGTTGGTAAAACATTTTACTTAAGCAAGAAAGATAAAACTGGCGATTCATCTGCTGTTGCAAATTTCGAAATGGTTTCAGAAAATGCAGCAGAAAAATATAGCGAAGTAGAAGGTGTTGAAATAACACCAAGTGATGATGAAGAAGCTCAAACTCTTAAGATCGATATTGACTGCGAAGCCGGAAGCACTTACTACATGTGCGTATCCGGTTCTAAAGTTTATGTCTACGGCATCGAAGAGGACATGGCAAGTATAAATCTTAGCGGTGAGATCACAGGAGAAGTTGATAAGCTTCCTAAAGATTACAGCATCAGCTTTATCGATGAAGAGGATAACGAGTACGAGGCAACACGTTCAGACAACAGCTACTCGGTAACCTTAAGACCCGGTGATTATACAGCGACAGTCAAGGGTGCAAGCGGATATACCGTTTCAAAAGAAAGCAAAGATATAACAGTAGGTTCAGATTCTGAGCAGAGTCATGACATTGAGATCGTTGAAAATGATTGCGTTACAATGAGCGGTAATGTTAAGGGAGTAGATGAAGATTATGATCTTTCAGATCTCGGGTTTACATTTATACCTGAAGACAGC
>JAIKZC010000237.1 GCA_024682575.1 Lachnospiraceae bacterium
ACGTTCTTCGCCCTGTCTGATGATGACGATTTATAAGTTGTCGAATAGGTTCCGAGTACATCCGTTATTTTTGAAAGGCTCTCGGCATCTCCCTTCGGCTTTACTGTATCAACCACAAGTGCAAGGCTTGTATCCTCGCCCGTAAACTCATCTCTTAAGAAATTTGAGATAACTTCCGCAGAGGCTTCAACATTCAGCTCTTCACCATCAGAACCATCTTCTATATCAAAGCTTCCCGTACTGTTCGGGCTTATTGTCGCATTTACGGCCTTCTTATCATATGAAGCACAGTTTCCGGAAAGAACTGATGCCAGCTTTTCTTCATCAGCTGCAACTTCTACTTCATAGACTTTATTTTCTGATTTAAGATCCATGAGATCCTTAAATCTCTGGATAAGATTTCCGCCCTGACCTAAATTTACGGCATCTTCTACGATATCTGTATTGCTCCAGTGAATGCCAAGGTCACCCGCTGAAACAGAAACAGTATTATCACCGGCTACTGTAAAGCTGATGGTCGCATCCTTCATGGAATCAACATATTCCTCGATCTTAGCTGATGCTTCCTCCTCAGTAAGTCCGCTCAGGTCAATATCCTCTGCGTAAACACCTTCCTTGATGTTTACATTTTTTTCTGCCGCCTCTATGGGCGCAGCTGTGCCACTGACTGCAAGTAAAAGCGCTGCAGCCAATAATAATTTTTTCATAATTTCCCTCTTACTTAAAAAATAAAACCCTGTATGTTATAATATGAAAGTAACCATTATCGGAAATAAGTTAAATAAGGTCAATTTCCGGGAATGAAACAGATAACCATCGCAAGTATTATAAAGATGATTATCGCTGAAGAAATAACCTTTCTGTTTTTTCCGGTAAAAAATTTAAAGAACATTTTATTTACCTCCAGTCAAAGCAGCTTCCGGACATCTCCGCAAGCCCGCAAAAGAGCGTGACTGCAGCTTTTTCCACAGTCTATCGTTCAAACCAAATTGCTAAGGAATTATTATAGATGAATTTTCTTCCATTGACAAGTATTCTGCTCGCAACACTTATAATCAACGGCGCTATCCGCCGGTCCAACCGCTTCGACAAAGAAAAGAGACGGCGTTATTTAGAGCGTGAAGAAAAAGCATCAAGAACACCTTCCCAGAATCTTGATAAGATAAGGTGGATCAAAATTCCTGATTCACTTCCGCTCGATATTATGCCTGAGGATCCAAAAGCCTCAAAGATCTCTGAAAGCATCCATAATCTATCTCTTAAAAAAATAACAAATTTAAGCGGATTTACGAATACCGATCTAAAGCTTGAATACGGCGCGGTGAATCTCAAAGAGTTGAGCGCAGCAGATTCTAACTGCATAGTCCTTTTGCGAAATATTTCATCGCTCGCAGAAATTTATATAAAAAACGATCATTATGACGAAGCCATGCAGCTCCTGCAGTTCGCAGTCGAAGCAGGTTCAGATGATCCGAAGCAGTTTGAAGCTTTGTCTTCTTATTATCTGGAAGATGAAAATTATGATGCCATTTACAAACTCAAAGAAACCGCAGACAAGCTTGATTCCAAAAGGGCTGATTCAATCAGAGATAGACTCAGCCAGACCCTTTTGCTTATGGAGTGTGTAGATAATGAACAAACGAGTGAAGGAAATCCTTGAAAGACTGGCCTTTAAATATGGCCGAAATATAGACGCTACCCTTGATTACAGCAATCCTTACGAGCTTTTATTTGCCACGATCCTCTCAGCCCAGTGTACCGATGAGCGTGTGAATCAAGTGACTAAAGAACTCTACAAAAAGTATACAGATCTTGAAGCCTTTGCAAATGCCGATATACCCGAGCTGGAAAGTGCTATTAAAAGCTGTGGCTTTTATCATATGAAGGCTCTGCACATAAAAGACTGTGCCGCTACCCTTATCCGCGAATACGGCGGCGAGATCCCGTCAGACATCGAGTCTCTTACCGGACTCCCCGGAGTAGGCCGAAAAACTGCAAATGTCGTGAGGACGCATATCTTCCATGAACCGTCTATCGTTGTGGATACTCATGTGAAGCGTATCTCCAACCGGCTTGGAATGACTAAAGAAACTGATCCCGTAAAAATAGAATTTGATCTGATGAAAAAAATACCGAAGGCTTACTGGTCAGATATAAATCTCCAGCTTATCACCCTCGGCCGAACAATATGCAGTTCAAGAAGTCCTAAATGCTCCGAATGCTTCTTAAGTGACCTCTGTCCCTATTACAAAACTTTATCAAAAAAGAAAGACAAATAATCAATACCACCGGCTTAGCCGGTGGTTTGCTCTGCGGCTATAAGCCGCTGTTCCCTGCCTGCCTCTAAAGAGGCTCTGAAAGATCCGCCTTCCGCACTGCGGTCTCTGGCTGACGCTAAAGCGTCTTTTTACAAGCCTTTTATTACCGGCTCACCCGTAAACGGGTCAACATATTCTTTCAATGTCATCTGATCATATTCCAGATCTTCTTTTAATTGATTTCTTATATATTCTTCAATTTTCTTTGCATTTTTTCCTACTGTATCAACATAATATCCTCTACACCAAAAGTGTCTGTTACCATATTTATATTTCAGGTTTGCATGTCTCTCAAAAATCATCAATGAGCTTTTTCCCTTTAAATAACCCATAATTTCTGAAACACTATACTTTGGCGGTATTCGTACAAACATATGGATATGATCTGGACATGCTTCAGCTTCTATTATTTCAATTCCTTTTCTTTTACATAATTCACTGAGTATATGACCTATGTCTGCTCTTATTTTTCCATATATTATCTTTCTTCTGTATTTTGGTGCAAAGACTATATGATACTTACATTCCCATTTGGTATGTGCTAAACTATTCTTATCCATTTGGATACCTCCTTGGCTTAATTTGTGCGGTTGGCGAACCTACAAATATTATAATCCAAGGAGGTTTTTGCTTGAAGCTAAAGCTGTTTGGGAACACACCTGCATAGCAGGTGGTTTATTTTTCATGTCAATACAACAAAACCGGCAGCTTCTGATCAAGCTGCCGGTTCCTTTTATGTATTGTATGCCAGGAAAAAGATCATTACCGTTCTTGGTTCGATCTTGATCTTGCCTCTTACAGCTCCCTTTCCCTTTACAACAGGCTCCTCGTTAAATGT
>JAIKZC010000262.1 GCA_024682575.1 Lachnospiraceae bacterium
AAGTGCTCAATTTAAGGGCGGGGGAAAAGGGACTCGACAGGGCGGTAAGCTGGATCTATTTTGCTGATACGCTTCAATGCCTTCAGAAAGAGTTTAAGATGGATAATTACATTCATGGCGGGGAATTTGTTGTATTAACTAATCCTACTGTGACTGCTAATACTGAGGTTCTCATAAGTCTGGTTAAAAGGATGTATGATGATGGCATAGCTGCGCTTGGAATTAATGAAGGACAGATACTTGAAGAACTGAAAGAATATTGCAGCAGTGTTTCGCTCCCTCTTTTTGAACTTCCGGAGAAATTTCCGCTGGTGGATCTTTCGCAGATCCTTTGTCGTGAACTTATTCGGGAGGAAAACAGCCAGAATTCGGCAGAACATCTTTTTTCATCTATTCTGGATGCAGAGCATCTTGAACGGACCGTTGTAATGGAGCAGGCAAAATTTTTAAATATAGATCTGGAGGGGAGATTTGAAGTTGCCGAGTTTGCCTTCAGAGCAGACCCTGAAGAAGAATTGTCTCTGAGTTCACTTGAAATGGCTAAGGCGATAATGGTCATGATAGAAAGAGAATTTTCAGAAGCTTTTTCAGGAAAACTTTTATTGCTTCCACAGACCGGATCTGTTCTTGCACTTATTCCCTCTGACCGGATAAAAAAAGATGATCAGAGAGAAATGCTTAAAAAACTTGCGGATAAGGTTAAAAAGAGATATAAAATCTCACTGGATATAGGAATAGGCAATCCCTGCGGATACTTAGAAGATGTGAATATAAGCAGAAGAGAAGCCTCGGATGCGATAAGGATCGCAAGGATCTATGGCTGCAGAAATTGCATAAATTTTTATAATGACCAGGGGATATATAGTCTGATCTCACAGATATCCAATGATAAATTTTTGGATGATTTTATAGAGAAAGAGATAGGTAAGCTTATAGAAGCTGATAAAGTGCAGGACGGAAATCTTTGCGAAACATTGGAGGCTTATCTCGATAATAACTGTAATGCATCAGAAACTGCCGAAAAACTTTTTATACATAGAAATACCCTTCATTACAGGCTGAATAAAATAAAGAATATAACAGGAAAAAGTCTGGAAAGCCTGGACTTATGCCTGATGCTCAAACTAGCATTTGCAATGAAGCGTTTCAGGGGTTCTCACAACAAACATTGATTCATATTGTGCTCCGTGCACAAAAAATATAGTGTGTCTGTCACATTGAAATTTAAAATCTGAATAATATAATTGTATTCAGACAAAGACAAAAGAATACAAAAAAGACAAAAGACAAAGGCGTCGGATTAACTTCCGGCGTCTTTTTTGTTTAATTCAAAGAAAGCGGAGGAAAAAATCATGGCAGATACATCATTGGCAGCAGCACTTCCAAAAATCGTAAGTTCACAGGTTCCGGGCCCGGAGGCAAAAGCTCTTCTCGAAAGAAGAGACAGCGCGATCCCGAAGGCACTTTGCGGAAAGGCATATCCTATCTGCATAAAGCAGGGCGCCGGTGCTATATTTGAGGATCTTGACGGAAACAGATTTCTTGACTGGGTCGGTGGAGTCGGAGTTTTGAATATCGGATATTCTCATCCAAAGGTTGTAAAGGCTGTTCAAGAGCAGGCAGAGAAATATTTCCATACAATTTTTAATGTATATGTTCATGACGGTTATGTAACACTTGCGGAAAAACTAAACGAGCTCATGCCCTGCAAGGGAGAAAAACTTAAAACATATTTTGCAAATTCAGGTGCTGAATGCGATGAAAATGCGATCAAGATAGCAAAGGCATATACAAAGAGATCCGGAGTGATCTGTTTTACAGGTGCATTTCACGGAAGAACAAATCTCACAATGGCTCTTACAGCTAAAAAAACTTATGCACAGGGAATGGGTCCTTTCCCGGCAGGCATTTACAGAGCACCTTATCCTTATCTTTACAGAGCTCCTAAGGGATATACGGAGGAAGAGGCGATTCAGTATTATCTTGATGAACTTGACAGGATTTTTGATGAAGGTGCTCCTGCAAATGAAATTGCCTGCATGATAGTAGAGCCTTTCCAGGGCGAGGGCGGATTTATACCGGCTCCGATCGCATGGGTAAAGGCATTGAGAAAAATCTGTGATGATAACGGAATACTCCTCATTGCGGATGAAGTACAGTGTGGAAACTGCAGGACAGGCAGGTATTTCGCTTCTGAATACTGGAAAGAGGCCGGAGCAGCACCCGACATCATCACAACCGCAAAATCCATCGGCGGAGGAATGCCTCTTTCGGCAATAACAGGAAGAGCAGAGGTCATGGATGCAGCTCCTGCCGGAACGATCGGTGGAACCTATTGCGGAAATCCCGTTTCATGTGCATCGGCACTCGCCGTTATGGATGTCATGAAAGCAGAGGATTTCGCCGGAAAGGCATGCCATATAGGTGAAGTTGTTACAGCAGCTTATAAGGAAATGCAGAAAAAATACGATGTAATAGGAGATGTAAGAGGCCTTGGGGCAATGATCGGTATTGAGCTTGTGAAAGATCAGGAAACAAAGGAGCCTGCAACGGAACTTACCTCAAAGCTTATACAGTCAGCCCTTCAGAAGGGACTTTTACTTGAAAGCTGCGGAACCTACAGCAATACCATCCGTTTCCTCGCTCCGCTCGTGATGACGGACGAGCAGATGGCGAAAGGACTTGAGATTTTCGAGGAAGCCTTAAAAGAGGCCATGGGACTGGTTGAGGAAAAAGCAGCATAAAAAGATAAAAAATAAATGACAGCATAGGACAAAGACGTCTGCCGGATATGGGAAATTTCATATTTGGCAGACGCCTTTTTTATGGTCGGAGCGGAGGTTTTATGGAACAAAAATCAAAGTTTGATAAAGTTATGGGTGCCTGGGATATTCTTGTCATAGCTTTTGGAGCAATGATAGGCTGGGGCTGGGTCATTAATTCAGGGGACTGGATAACTACAGCCGGATTTATGGGATCAATGATCGCCATGATCATCGGCGGAATAATGGTAGTATTTGTGGGCCTTACTTACGCGGAGCTGACTTCGGCCATGCCCCAGTGCGGAGGAGAGCATATTTTCAGTTACAGGGCAATGGGGCCGACGGGATCTTTTATCTGTACCTGGATGATAATTTTAGGATATGTTGCTACTTCTGCTTTTGAAGCAACGGCGCTTCCTACCGTTATTACCTACCTGTTCCCTGAATTTAACCAGATTTATTTATATACGGTTGCCGGAAGGGATATTTATCTTACAACAATTCTTTTAGGTGTTGGATTTGCCATTTTTATCACAGCGATAAATCTTGCAGGAGCAAAAACAGCGGCTATCCTTCAGACAGTTCTTACAGCTGCGATCGCGCTGGCAGGAGTACTTCTGGTCGTTGGTTCGAGTTTTAACGGCGAAGCGGTAAATATTTCCGGTCAGTTATGGCAGGCAGGAGCAGGCAATACTGTAAGCAGCGTCTTTAAGGTTGCATGTATGACACCATTCCTCTTTATCGGCTTTGATGTAATACCTCAGGCGGCAGAGGAGATCAACGTTCCCTATAAAAAAGTCGGAAATATCATGATCTTATCAATAGTTCTGGCTGTTGTATGGTATCTTCTTATCATTTTTGCGGTTTGCTATATAATGCCGGAAAGTGCCATTGCAGCTGAGATGGGAGCACAGAACGGACTTGTTACGGTTAAGGCGATCGAAACTGCATTTCATTCAGAAATTATGGGTAAGGTGCTTATCATCGGAGGACTCTGTGGAATCGTAACTTCCTGGAACTCTTTCCTCATGGGCGGAAGCCGTGCACTTTACTCAATGGGTGAATCACTGATGATCCCTGAAAGATTCGGAAAACTCGGAAAACACAAGACACCCACAGATGCAATACTTTTATGCGGATTAGCCTGCTGTATAGCTCCATTTTTCGGAAGAAGCGTACTTGTATGGCTGGTAGATGCTGCGTCCTTCGGATGCGTAGTTGCTTATCTTCTGGTTGCAGTTTCTTTCTGCATACTTCGTAAAAAGAGACCTGATATGGTAAGACCTTATAAAGTCAGATCAGGTAAATTTGTTGGGATCATGGCTGTTGCAATGGCAGGCTTCATGACATTGCTTTATATCGTTCCTGCATCCTTCAGTGCAGCTCTTGTATGGCAGGAATGGATCGTTGTAGGAGTATGGCTTGCTTTGGGCGTTTTCTTCTATGCATATTCTAAAAATAAATATGGTGCAGAATTTGGCAGAGATATTTTTGTAAAACTTGATGAGAATCTTTCTGAGGAAAAGATCAAGGATATCAATACAGAGGTTAAGAAGAGAAAAGTTTATTCAGAGGGCAGACATTTTGTTGTGACAATAGGCTGCGAATATGGCAGCGGAGGACCGGAGATCGGCAAGATGCTGGCGGAACATTACGGGATCGAATATTATGACAGGGATCTGGTGGATCGTGTGGTTCAGAAACTCGGTGTAGATAAGGATCTTGTGGAGGAAGCAGATAAGAAAAAAGATGTCAGATATGGCTTCGAAACCTCCTATGGAGTAAGATATGCGAACCTTTCAAATAAAGTAATTGATGCCCAGTTTAAGACGATTATGGATTTTGCTGAGAAATCCTCCTGCGTGATCAT
>JAIKZC010000334.1 GCA_024682575.1 Lachnospiraceae bacterium
GGATTCCATTTATACTGACCGGATCCCGGAGTAAATGTCATTTCTCCAAACTTTATATCCCCATTATCGAGGACATAAAAGTCTACTCTTACATAATTCCAGCCTTCAGATAAGACAGCTGCAAGTTCAACTAATTTTTCAAGACACTCCGGCTTTGGCGGAATCTTTTCATATCTTGGAAATACAGCATCAAAAAAGTCCACAGGATTCCATTCGGTATCAAGATATATTTCCCTGGTATCTCCTCTTCTGCTTCCTATATACTGAATATACTCAGGCTTTCCATCAAAGCAGTGGATCTTATAATCAAAAAGGTCATTTCCACCATTATCTATAAATTCTTCTGCAAGAATCTTACGTTTTATATCCCTGTACTGGAGCTGATATCCAAATTGAAAGGCAAAATTGATACTCATCCAGAAATTAAACTTTTCCCTTGCATCTTCCATATCAAATTTGCCCTTATCATCAACGATGATATTTGTCGCCGAACCATGATTTGTCTTTAGGGCAAACTTTTCCGGCAGCTTGTCAAAATCTATCTCATCGAATCTGTCCCAGGATCCCAACAACGGAATAAGATATTCCTCGCCTATTTTCTCTTTAATAAAATCCCTGACAAGCAATTTATCTGAAAGTCTTGTCATTTCGGGACTGACTCCATAAAGTTTTATCCAGTTGATCTTGTCACAATAGGTCTTCGGATTCTTAAGATCCAGTTCCCTTCCTGTACACTTCTTATACCAGCTCTTTAATGCATAAGGATAAAGAAACGGAGGCACCAGACTTTCATGCCAGTAAGCAAGTTTTTTTCTAAGCCAGTCTTTTCTGTCAATTCCCATAGATTTTAACTCCCTGATTATCACTGTTCAGATCAAGTTCTTTGATACAAAATCCGCTACTATCTGCTGCAAATACCATTCCATTATATTGCGAATAAATCAGATATCTTCCATTTGATGCCGTATATATTCTCCATTTTGTAACTGCCAGATTCTGATCTGTCTCAAATCCAACCCTATCCCCATCTTTATTTGATCTTAAAGTTGAAAGATAGTAACCTATCCCATCATCTCTCAGGCAATATGAACCGTCATCATTTCGTATTATAGAAAGTTTCATAGCCACTCCGGATTCTTCATCCGCGATCGTATATGTTCCATTTTCCAGGATTGCAGAATCCTCCGGACTTCCGCTTTTCTCAAAGCTTATATCATCCGAACTGGAATCAAGATTAGCCGCAGCCAGATATTCTCCATCTTCTTTATTTATGACAACTATGTTCATACCTGTTTTATCAAGTGATCTTTCACTGCCGTCTATCTGAATCTCACAATCGCCTGCTGCGCCGCCACTCTTCATATGAATCTCATGAACTGAACCATTGTTATCTGTCCAGTCAAAATCATAGTTCATAATATCCGGATTTGAAATTTCAGCTTTGTTGATACCAGAATCAATAACTGCTATATACGACTGCTGTTTAATAGCACTGAAATCTGTCTCCAGTCCCATTTTTTCAAATACACCGGTTAGGCTTTCAGGCCATCCGGCTGATACATCCTTTTTGACTGTTATAAGTATCAGATACTTATCCTTATTCAAAAGAAGTGAATTAAGCCAATCAAATTTTTCTCTTTTATAATCAAAAAGTTCAAATATCTCTTTGCTTTCCCAAGCTGAATACTCTTCGAGATCTGCATCCCAGATCTGATATCCGCTCTTGCCTTTATGTGAGCTGAGCTTTCCTAGTGACATAAGATAATCAGCCATATATTTCGATGTCTTTGCCATACCGAAGTAATTCAGATGTTTTCCATTATCGAAACTGTCTTTCTGCCAGTTTATTCCAATCTCATCGTCATTTTCCGTCATGTCAAGATAGTCAAGCCCTATACTGTCAAAATAAATTTTAGCCTCTTCACTCCATCTATCATTCCAGTTTTTTGTAGGAAACTTTGTTGGTATACACTCTATATCGTTTTCTTCGCAAAGCTCCTTTATTTTCTCTATCCAATACTTTGCATCTTCATTGAGCGGAAGTTCCTGTAACTCGGCTGTTAGCATACCATTAGATGAGAGCGTTACTGTTCTTTCTTCACGAAGATTTACCCTGTCAGCATCTATTCCGTTAACTGACACAAACCTCAACGTAGCACCCTTAGTTAAATAAGGCTCTGCATTTTTCCTTTCTATATCTTTCTTGCTGAATTCTTTCCATCTTGAATGAAATTGATAAAGTGGAAAAAGAGCTGTATATTTAAGTTCATTATCCTTACTGCATGCATATTTTATCATTTCCAGTTTGAGCGGAGATGCTTTCATTGGAAGAATAGCTTTTAATATGCCTTCATTTGAGGATTTTTCCCTAACCAGATTTCCAATTTCAACAAATACATATTTAGGCTTCTGATATTTCAATGCTTCTTTTATCCAATAATAACTGCATACCATAGGCTGTCCGGGGCTTCCAAGATCAAAACCTGTAATTCCCGAATAAGCATATACCTGCATTGGATCAACACCATGATAACTGTTACTTGCGCCTACCGTAATATAATCAATAGTATTTTGCGGCATATCATAAAAGTTCTCGTATCTGGCACTTTCACCGGCATCGTCAGGATCATTTGAATAAAGCCAGTAAGGTGTCAGATAAAAAGATGCCGTAATTATCAGCAGCACAAATATACATAGAAAGACTATGAATTTTGTAAAGAATAATATTTTATTTTTCAAAACTTTTTACTCCGTTAGAAATTCTGATATATAAAGGACGATGCATCATAACCAACACCATAAATTCCGATGATAAGGACTGCAGCTATCGCTGCATAATAAACTGCCCAACGTAATGGAAGTGATGCTTTTGCAATTTTTTCCCTTATTATAACCCCATGTTCATTTTTATAATCCACATAAAGCATAAGAGCTATTGCCAGGAGCAAAACAATCCAATCCTTATCATCAAGCCCAAATCCAAGAAGTGTTCCATCCGTTAAAACTCTTAAATTTACCGCTGAAAACATATTTTTAATCATTCCTAATGCATCCGGAAGCGAATTTCCTCTTGCAAAAAATCTTCCCACCAATACGATCACACTGGTTCTGACTATCTGAAACGCCTTATATGCCATTGTATCAGGATTAAGCTTAAATCGTTCCCTGAGCTTTGTATAAAACTGCTCTAAAAGGGTATTGGCAGAGACGAATAATGCCATATAGAATCCGTAAACAAGATATTTTACATCAGCTCCATGCCATATTCCAACTATAAAGAATGAAATAAATGATGCAAAAGAAGGAATCAGTACTCTTCCATAATAGTTACCAAATTTCTTCTTTAATTTTTTCTGAACCTTTCCTGCAGTTTTTGAAAGGCAGATCGGATAGAAAATATAATTCTTCATCCAGGCACCTAATGTTATATGCCATCTCTGCCAGAATTCAGAAACTGTTTTTGCATAATAAGGCTGCCTGAAGTTTTCACTAAGCCTGATTCCGAGTATCTCGGAAATACCGAATATTATATCCATGCCTCCCGAGAAATCAGCATAAATCTGGAAACCATATAAAAGACCGGCAAAAAATATTATAAAACCTTTGTATCCTGCTGATGCATAGTTATTAAAGACTTCGTTTACAATGATCGCTGCTCTTTCAGCCAGAATTATTTTTTTTACATACCCCCAGAGCATCCTTAAAAATCCATTTCTGAAATTTTCATCATTCCAGACGTGAATCTTGCTAAATTCCTCAGAAACATCTTTATATCTGCTTATGGGACCCTGTATTATCTGTGGAAAATACGCCGTATATAAAGCAAAGTGAAAAAGATTATGATCCGCCTTACATTTATCCCTATGAACATCCATAAGATAACCCATTGTCATAAATGTATAGAATGAAATTCCAAGCGGAAGAAAGATGGAGTCCTCTGCAAGCTGACCTCCAAGCCCGGCTGCAGAAAGCTTTTCACTGATACCTATCAAAATAAATGAAGCATATTTTACAATGGCAAGAATTCCAAAGTTGCTGATGAGACCAAATGCCAGATATTTTCTGCGTTCTTTGATGTTTTTCTCTTTAAGATTTTCTAATTCTTCTTTCGTCATGCTGACAGTTTTATTTTTTACTTCTGCAGCTTTCTCTTTATATTTATTAAGAATCTTCTCTATTTTGATTGCAAGAAAAAAGGTAGAAATTGTTGTAAAAATTATAAATCCAACACCTTTCCACCCTGTTCCCCAGCAATAAAAAATATAACTCGCCGCCAGCAAGAGCAAATGCTGTACCTTGCCTGGCAGCAGATAGTATAAGAGCACTACCGCAAAAACAAATATAAAAAAATTCAACGAAAAAAGTGTCATCCTTTACCCCTAACCTCTTTGATATCTATTATAAACTGACAGCTTATTCAGACATGATTCTTTTCATAGCTGAAATAACATTATCCATGCTGTTATTCATCCAGAAATCTCCTATATCATATGATTTCTTTTCTCTGTCATGACTATACAACAGCTGTACAAATTCCTCTGCATTCTTAAAGGTCTCTGCATA
>JAIKZC010000286.1 GCA_024682575.1 Lachnospiraceae bacterium
CAGTTTTTCCCAATCAACCCCAGATAACATACTGTCTGTTTTTACTATGACTGATCCATATAATGTCATACATCCACAACAATCTTTGAAAAAGGTTAACTGATCATTATATTTTTTATTTCCAATTTTATATATGTCATCCCAGTCGGTAACAATAATGTCGTAAACCTCCGAACTGATATCCGTACATACTGCCTCTAAAACATTTGAACTATATCTAAGATAATCTGCTCTCATCCAAATGTAATCATAATTCTTCTCAAGTCCATATCCCTTGAATATTTCATATACCTTCATGTTTGACGACATTTCAGTCGGGATTCTAATGTAATATATATTAGGCTTAAGACTCATCCATGCTTTTACAATTTTTTCCGTTTCATCATCCGGACTTGAATCATATATATAAAGATCTATATCAAATCTTTCATACAACTCTTTCTGAAGAAAAAAAAGTTCATTTATAATATCTGCCCTCTTATATGTCGGAACACACATGGCAATTTTGCTCATATAAAATCTCCATTATAATATTCTCTTAAATCAAAATATATCTGTGCCTCCAAGGATTTATTTCTTTTTATTATAATTATTTATACTTATATTCCAAAATAATCCTCTGGTAAGTCTGTTAAAAACAATATACCTGAAAAACCTTTCCCTGATAGCTTTATATGCATCGTAGTAGTAATATGGCATATTTTTCTTAAGCCAACTTTCAAATTCAAAAAATTCTTTTTTTGATTCAGCAGGCTCCATATTATAATAAATAAAGTACTGTGCACACACCAGACCTGTATAGCGTGTTTCTATGACCTTCTTTTGAGCAGGATCCATATCAGCCTTTAGGTAATATTCTCCGATATGTTTAACCACTGTGAGATGTTGATTTCTATTTTTTATAAGCTGTTTAATATTAACGCTCTGTCCTTCATTTCCAAGAAGATAATCATATACCGGAATATTAAGCATCTGCACTGTTTTTACAAATGGTATTGGATACAAAATATATTCAGCATCTACATAAAAGCAATGCTCATCAATTTTCTGATCTATTTTCCTTAATATACAAGTTTTATATGTTGCCATATGCATCTGTATATCAAACTTTCCAGCAATAACTTCCAAATCATATACTCGATTATCAGCAAATGAATTTTCTTCCGATGGATTGAAAAGATTTACTAATTCTTTCTTTTCAGAGTCCACATACACTTCATAAAATGGATTCAATACAAGATCCGCATCTGTATCTTTAAGACATTCTACCAATCTTTCTATTCCATCTTTTTCTACCCAGTCATCAGAATCCACAACCTTAAAATATTTACCAGATGCATTTGCAATACTGGCATTTATTGTAGAGCCATGACCTCCATTTTCTTTATCTATAACCCTTATAGAATTCGGATATTTTTCCTCATACTCCCTGGCAATTTTCATTGTAGAATCTTTGGAGCCGTCATTAACTATAATTATTTCAAGATAATCCAATACACTTGAATTTATAAATGACTTTAGGCATTTTTCTAAAAATTTCTCTGCATTATATGCAGCAACACTTATGGTCAGTATTTTATTCTTCACAACAAACCTCTACCTATTTATAAGATATTCATAAAATTCTCTTGTCTCTTTCGATGCCTTCTCCCATGAATATCTTTCAAGTCGTAATTTTCCCTTTTCAATAAGATTATTCTTCTTTTCCTCATCACCAAGAATCTGTCTGATAGCATCAGCTAAACTATTATGATCATCAGGATCAAAATAAATACCTGCATCACCTGCTATTTCCGGAAAACAACTCGAATTGCTTAAAAGCACCGGACAATTCTCTGAATATGCCTCCAAAATTGGTATTCCAAATCCCTCATACTTTGATGGATAAACAAATGCAGCAGCATTTCTATATGCATGTGCCAATTCATTATCATCAAGATTTTTCTTAATAAACAGATCTGTCATACCATACTTTCCGATCATTGCAATCTCATCAGAACTAAAGTCTCCTCCGCCGGATACAAGAACCTTCAGATCCTTAAATTCATCCTTAAGCTCATTCATGGCTTCTATCAATAATTTAAAATTCTTATAATCAGCCCTCTGCCCAACAAAGAGTAAATATCTTTCTGGAAGTTTTATATTTAGCATGCCTTTTGATGCTTTCATAGAACTACCATGATATATCACCTTTATTGCTTTATTTGCTAAATTCGGATATATCTCCAGCATATCTTTTTTTGTATATTCTGAGACAGCGATTATTCCATCGGCCCGCTCCAATGATCTTTTTTTTGCTGCTATTGTTGTCTCATCAATTCCGAACCTTTCATGGATCATATCATGTATGGTCACTATTATTTTTGATTTTTTAAGCAGTCCGGGATATTTATATAAATAATCGTCATAACAAAATGTCGGATGAATTATATCATAAGGCTTATTTATAATTGCTGCTGAAAGAAGCGATGCATATACTTTTGAATTATTAACCATATCATTGGCATGCTTCAGCCTTCTCTCTCTCATTCTGATTTCATCCTTGAAATAATAATTAATTGAGATAGCTGCATTTATATTAATTTTATCTTGAGGATAATCCTTTCTCATGCCATTGATTATCTCATAAAAATACCTTGAAACTCCTCCATATTTCTGCATGAACAGAGCCTGATAATCATATAATATTCTCATATTATTTCCCATAAAATCCAAAACATTCTTTGGAGTTGCTTGCTGTGCCCTTATATATTATATCCAAATCTTTATATTTTTCATCCCTGCTTTTTTTATTTATCCTTGCAGCCAGGCTTACCTGCGAAACACCTGCTACAAGTCCGCCGCAGGCTGACAATGAGTACATGTCTCTTAAGACCTCCAGTGCCAGTTTGTAATGATGTAATTTTCTTTCGTTCTTACTGAATGCGACTGAAACATCACCTGTTGAGCGAATAACATCGTTATAACAGACCAGCTTATCCCCGAATCGTTCAGAAAACTTTTCAGCAGCCTTCATATCATCTGTTGCCAAAAAGATTTTTTCGTATTTCCCATCTTTTAAAAGTTTTGAAGCTTTTTCTATATATTCATCAGCGCCGACATAAAGCGGGTGATTATTGAACTCCTGTCTGTAATCTGTGCCTCTGTAATGAACAGCCAGAGTTTTATCATCTATACCTATCTTTGATATTTCCTCACTTATATAATTCTGCACGGTATCGTTTAATCTGATATATTTCTTTTCAACCCTTGCAAGCATATCTATATATTCATCAGAAACTGCATAATCATGATTCTTTTTTGATAATATATCATCGATCTGGGTATTGATATATTCTGCCCTCAGAATATTGCGGCTTTTTAATGCATCCTTTACAGATATACCTGCCGGCTGAAGATAAAAATATTCAAACGGATTCTCGCTTCCGTTCACAGGCTCATTCTCTGAGTAAATATATTTTTCTGTATATCTGACAACCGGGGTCAGTCCAAATCTATCTGCAAATACCAGAAACTTCTGTAATTTACCATGCTCTGCAAAAAATCCGTCGCTGGCATCTCCAATTTCTATATAATATATATTTTTATCAGGATTCAGGCTTCCTCCTGACTCAAACTGCATCACACACGGATCTGTCTGCAGAACTTTTCTGATGTAGTTTTCATCCTTACTGTGTTTATATGCGTAAAGCGCAGATGCCAGCCTCGGATGATTTTTAATTAGATTCTCTAAAAATTTTTTCATTTATTTATCCTAAATTTTGCCTATAAATACTATTCTTTTCAGCCCTATCAAACTACGATTTTATCTCTGAATAATTTTCCGGCAATTTAAGTTCTTATCGACTTACTTTTCATCATATTTTTCAAATGGTAATTTATAGTTGGCATATATATAAATAATGCATATCTGACTCTGCTGACTGATGAAAGATATTTTTTCCCTTCGCGATATAATTCCTTATATCTTAAGAAAAGCTTCTCTGCAAGATCTGCCTTATCCTTAAACTGGTATTTCACACCGTAATAATAATATTGAAATCTCTTTAAGAAATCATCATAGGTTTTCTCAAGTAACGACTCATTAGCATATTTCTTAAAAAATTCCAGCCTGTCTTCCAGTGCGCCTATGCAATCCAGCCTTTTCATAGAAAATAAAGACTGTGTTATGCTTGAATTACCTTCATCTTCCTTGAAATAGCAGTAGAGCTTTGCCTTGTTGTATGTGATTTTTTTTGCCCTGTCCAGCAGATAATGTGCTATATATTCATCTTCATGGATCTTACCATCAGGATATCTTAATCCTTCAAAGAGTTCTTTTTTATATAGCCGCCCCCATGGAACAATAAAACTCAGTTTTTCATCCCCAAATAGGCCTGTAAATTTGTCAGCTCCACTGATCGTATCAACTGATGTCTCTATATCCTTCGCTGTGAACTCACAACTGCTGCTCTCTTTATAACTGCAAATTGACATATCCGCATTATATTCTGTCATATTTCTATATAACTCAGTTATCATCTTTGAGTTTATATGATCATCTGCATCCACAAAGATCAGGTAGTCACCAGAAGCATTATCCAAAGCTTTATTACGACTCACAGCTACACCGTGATTTTTTTCATGAAATACTTTTATACGGCTATCATTCTCAGCATATCTATCACATATTTTCCCACTTTGATCAGTCGAGCCGTCATCTATAAGGATCAGTTCTATATTTGAATATTCCTGTTTCTGCACAGACTCTATACATCTTCCTATATATTTTTCTGCATTATATACCGGGATCAGTACTGAAATCAGCGGACTATCATTTTCTGAAAACATCCTTCATCTTCCTCAGTTTCATATTTATATTGCAATATCTTTTGTAAAAAAGCTCGTAATTTCCACCCCAGAATGTTCGATTCCTTCGATAAGCTTTTTCTTTATCCTGCTCAAAAATATTGACCAGAAATTTCTCAAACCCATCACGGATATCATCCAAGATATATTCTTTCCTGAATATTGGCTGAGACAGCATATTTAAGTATTCTTCATCATCATTATCAAGCTTTTTGATCACTTCTATCGCTTCTTCTATGGAATCATATCTATTTATATTTATAAATGCATTCTCATTATAAACCTTCGTTATATCAGGATCTCCCCAGTAGATCGGAACTGTTCCCGCAGCAAAAGCCTCCAGGATTTTCTCAGATGTGTATCCTGAATATGAAGAGTTTTCAAAAGCAATTGAAAACTTATACTGTGACTCAAATTCCCTTTTATTCTCCACAGGACCGCCAACATTATTCATATATCTTCCGCCAGAGTCAACCTGCTTGTATTCTGAAAGTCTTTCAAAAAATTCAGTTCTTAACGGATCTGCCTTTGAATTGGAATAAACAAAGCTACAGAATTTATCCCTGATCTTAGGATCTGTGATCATTCCGTTTCGCTTTGAAGCTATTTCAGGAACATCTCCATAAATCATGTATAAAGGGTATCTGAAATAACGATCAGCCATTTCGATATAATCAAAAGCTATTGCATAATCAAAAAGATTAAAATCAGGTGTCTGACATTCTCCGGTAAAAAATATCCTGACAGCTTTATCATAATTTATATATTCATCCGAAAATACCGAGCAGAACAAGTAATCCGGATCATCTGAAATTTCTATATCAAAATGTTTTTTTATTATATTTACAAAATAATTGCTTTCCGGATCAAATCCATCCCAAAAGCCATTAAAATTGATTTTTATCTTCTTCACATTATTATCCCATCAATTCATTACTTTTTTCTTCCACTGCTCCACTGTATGAAGCCTAAATTCAAATTCCTGTCTGTCTTTTGCTATTACAGTATTTAAGATCACTCCGGCAAACCAAAGCAGTAATGCCGTCATTGCTATGAATCCGCTGACGATCAGGGTTGGAAATCTTGGAACCAGTCCTGTTTCAAAATAGGTCATTAGAATCGGAATATCAATAACAAATGCAAATAACATCAACATCACAGCAAATATTCCAAAAAACTGCATGGGTTTGTAATCTCTGAAAAGTCTTGCTATAGTCAGCAGCACTTTCATTCCATCAGAGTAAGTATTCAGCTTGGATACACTTCCATCCGGACGGTCACGATATTCTATAACTATATTCTCAACATACATATTTTTATCTACTGCATGTATAGTCATTTCTGTTTCTATCTCAAATCCATGTGAGAGCACGGGGAAGGTTTTTACAAATTCAAAGCTGAAAGCTCTGTATCCAGTCATTATATCTTTTATATCCGAATGAAAGAGACTGTTTATGGAATTTTTTACTATGTCATTTCCGAAGTTATGAAAAGGCCGCTTATTCTCCGTATAATATGTCGATGAAAGCCTGTCTCCGACAACCATATCTG
>JAIKZC010000332.1 GCA_024682575.1 Lachnospiraceae bacterium
AACTCAACTTCGTAACCTGCTTTTGTAATATCTTCAAGAGCCTGAGCCTCTTCCTGTGTAATTGACTGGTTATTTCCAAGCTTTGTTGTTCCAGGTCTGTCATTACAAGGTCCGATGATAACAGTCTTGATATCGCTTGGTATAAAGCCTGCATCTACAAGTATCTTCTTCATATCTACAGGATTCTTTGTAATTACAAAATAGCGTGTATCTGATTCAACTACCTTCTTGCTCTTAGCTAGGAATTCATCAACACCCCATACAAAAGTCTTCTTATCAGAAGCACTCTTGTAAGCTGCCTTCAAGACAGGATTGGCTGCTGCTGCATCATTTACAGCAATCAATCCATCGCAAGGATACTCAAGTGACCAACGTGTTACTGTCTGTCCATGAATCATTCTGTCATCGACACGCAAAAAAGATACTGACATTTTTATTTCTCCTTAATAATAAATTTAATTGTTTTGCTTATTACAAATCTTCATCTTCATCATCAGCTTCCACCTTAAATTCATGAAGCTGACCTATCGCTGCCTCAAGAGCCTCAGTAAGCACAGATGAGGTATCATCATCATCTTTGCTAAGTACTGTAGTTATAACTAGCGGAAGATTCATTCCACCAACCATTTTTGTTCTTGATAAAAGTCCAAGCTCTGCAATTACATTAGCTGCAGTTGAAAGAGGTGATCCTCCTATCAAATCAGCAAAAAGTATGATCTCATCATCTTCTTTTACTACCTTGAGAAGCTCTTTAACATTTTCTGCAAACTCATTAGCGCCCATTCCATCTTTCAGGCTTGTTGCAAGTACATCTTCTCTATCTTCTCCCGCGAGCATGCACACTGCACTTCTAAGCCCCGGTGCAAATTCTCCATGACTGACCAGTAATACATATTTCATTTCAAAATCCTCCTAATATAAAACACTGTTTTATATTTTATTGTTTAGTAATTTACCTCTGTACTTACTAAAATATATAAAAAATCGCTCTATAATACATCTCACAAGCGTCACTAATTCTTTGTGAAATGTGTAATTATTAATACATTACATTTGTAACGTTGATAAAAGAGTCACTTTCTTCAAAGGAAATTCAGAGAACTTTGCTATGAAAAAAGGACAAGCTTGCAGGAATTCTCTGCAAACTTGTCCTCTTATATAACCTCATTTGAGCTTTTTTAAATAATCATTTATCCTTCGATTCCATATTATCTGCTCCATCTGTATATTTGAATTTGCTTCAAGTATAGAATTAACAGCATTCCCAACCTCCGCCTCGATATCCTCCTGGTTTTGAAATCTGTTCTGCACTTCGGCATTATCCATAGCTTCCGAAATTATGACTTTATCGAGAACTATCCCATATTCTTCTCTCATATACTTGGAAAGATCATCATCTTCCGTCACTTCTCTTAATGGAGACAGTCCTTCTGAGTAATCAAATATTTCTTTTTGGATTTTATCAGAACATGTAAGGACTTTTATAAAATCCCATGCCGCATCTGGATTAAGTGTATCATCAGACATGGCAACACACAGTGTATCCAATCTGGAAATATTGTCACCACTAGTTCCGGCAGGCATAGTGGTGTATTTCCATTCAAAATCTGTGTAGTTATTTGTTCCAAAATCTCTCGCCTTATACGACCGATATGTAGAGAACAGCATTGGCTCAAACGCTACTATTCCTTTATAAAAATCAGTTGCAGATGTCACCCTTCCCTGCGGAAGCTTAGACAACCTTTCCAAAAATATAATTGATTCATAGATATTGTTTCCTGTAAAATCGCATTTTGTAGCATTTTTGTTAAACAATTTGACTTTATTTGATGTAAAGGCATCCTTCCATCCATAATTTATCGTTCCATACTGATCAATGCTGGTACTGGTGCGTACACATACTTTCTCACATATATTATAAAAATCACTCCAGGTCCAGTCTTTCCCCGCAAGCATTATCCCATTCTGATTCAGTAATGTCTCATTTACCATCATCATTGTCGGAGAACATTCGTAAGGAATAGCATACTGACTGTTTTTATTTTTCCCACACAGTAACGTTTTTTCATAAAATTTACTCTCTGAAAAATCTTTATCCTTCCTTATAAATCCATTTAGATTTTTCATTGCACCTATATTTAAGAAAATATTAAAATCACCGGAGGGTACAAAAAACACATCCGGCATATCTCCCAATACCATTTTCTCAGCAAGCCATTCTTCATAATTATCTCTCGTGATTCCATTCACATATTCAACACTTACATCAGGATGTTTTTTTTCATATTCAGCTATCGCATCATTCAATATCTTATATGAATTTCCATTGTATCGATTCCAGTAACTGCCTGTAAATACACCTACACGAAGCACTTTCTTGCGTTCATACACCTTTTTATGGAAATTGTTTATAAGTAGCAATACAAATATCATCAGGACAAAGCAAAGTATGAGCCTATATCTTCGCCTGATCCTTTTTTCGCCAAAAAATTTCATATTCATATCCGATGGTTTAGTTAATCTCGATGTTTTTATTTACTGTGCCTGTCTGAACCGCCCATATAGCAAGCTGAGTCCTGTCTCGTAGTTCCAGTTTACTCAATATCGTACTCAAAGTGTTTCTGACCGTTCCTTCTGAAAGGTCCAATTTTGCCGCTATTTCCTTATTAGAAAAGCCTCTGCCCACAAGAACTGCTATTCTCAACTCAGAATCTCTCAGGTCCTTTGCTGCATTTTCGTCAACCTCTATAGCAATATTAGATTTTGCCATCTGTGAAAACAAATTTACAACCTTTGAAGTAACCTCTTCGTTTATGATTGCCGTACCGTTATATACCTTTCTAATAGAGTCAGCAAGCTCATTCACAGAAATTCCCTTTAAAAGATATCCGCTGGCACCGTATTTTAAAGCATCATACACATATTTATCGTCATCAAATGTCGTCAAAATTATTATTTTTATGTCCGGATACTGCTCTTTAATAATTTGGGTGCACACAACTCCGTCCATCACCGGCATCCTTATATCCATTAAAATTATATCCGGTTTTTCCTTCCTCACCGACCTTATTACTTCCCTTCCATCGGCTACTGCATCTGTAACATGAAAATCCGGAGTATTTTTTAGAATTATTATCAAGCTCTGTCTCAAAAGCTCCTGATCATCTGCAACTAATATATTAATCATTATCCTTCACCTCTGCTATATTGCCATCTTCATCACTGTTTCCCCATCTTATAGGTATTGATGCATTGATAGTAAATCCGTCTGACCCTTCATATTCAAGCCGTCCATTCAAAAGATTAAGTCTCTCCTCCATATGATGAAGACCAAATCCTTTGTGAATTTTACCACATCCGATTCCATTATCTTTTATATTAATTTTTAAAAGTTCATTTTCTCTTGTTATCTTTATCTTAATCTCAGTAGCTTTTCCATGGCGTATCGCATTAGTTACACTTTCCTGTACTATCCTGTATATTGCTTCTTCTTCATCCTGACTAAAATTCATCAAAGAAGTACTGCATTCAAAATCTATTTTTACCCCTGTTGATCTTTGCGTTTCATCAACAATTTTAAGTATAGCATCTTCCAATGCAAGTCTCTCCAATGCATCCGGTCGCAGTGCTTTAACAGATTGTCGGACATCTGTTATGCCCTGTCTTGCAACCTCCTCTATGGCCTTAAGCTGCTCCTTAGTAGCCTCAGGCGCTATATCCATTAGCATTATACATGCTTCGACTCCCGTTACGATTCCAGTTAATGCATGTCCCAACGTATCGTGTATCTCCTGTGCAAAGCGATTTCTCTCTCTCGTCTCAGCTGCCCTTACAGACTCTTCAGTATATTCTTCAAGTCTCTTGTTTGCATCTTCTAGCTGAGCATTTGCCTTGGACAGTTCCTTGTAAAGCATTGCTATCCTCTCTTTTTCACTCATCTGCTCCAGCGTCAAAAAGACCATATACAAAATAAAAATAAAAACGTTAATCAAAAACATCATATTCATAACTCCGGATAAAACCGAAGAAATATCCTTACGATAATAGGTCCATATCACACTGACAGGTGTAATATTAAAATAAGTTGCCGGCAGTGAACTACTCAACAAAAGATCAAATATTGTCAGACCAACTATGTATATTAGTTTCTTTTTCCAATCAATACGGTTTCTCATTACATCTGCAAAAATCAGCAAAACAGAAATATTATAGGTTATGCCTGTAATTATCACTATCCCACAAACGATCATTCCTTCAATCCAAATCTTTGATATAAGCTCTATATGGTTGTGACATTCAATTGATAATATCAATAGAAGTCCTATATAAAGCATTATGGCTATAGACGGAATCTTCCAATAGACTATATTCAATTGACATCTGGTAATAAGACTAAAAGCATCCCCTTCTTTCACAAAACCATATATAGCATGCGAAGTTATTAACGTATTGAATATAATTATTATCCCATTGAATAAAAGCATAAGCTCAAACAGTTTATCCGAGACCTTATCTATCCTGTCTTCCGCAGATGCCTCTATACTTCTTTCAAATGTCATTTCATTGCCACCTGTCTATAGTAAAAATTGAAATATTTCTTGATGTAACCAACTGAATAGGAACTATTACATGTCTTTCTGTAGGGTTTTTTTCCAAAAGATCATATAATGCATCTGCTGCCTTTGTCCCCAAACGTGTAGGAAACTGTGCTGCCGATGCAGTCATTTTCCCCTCACTTATAAGTCGCTTAGCACTTGGAGAGGCATCCACACCATAAAGTTCTACTATTCCAAGCATATCATTTTCTTCAAGTGCTGAAGCTGCTCCACTTGCTGAAAAGTCATTTAAACAAAATACTCCATCAAATTCTTTCCCGCTCTCAATAAATTTTCCCAGATTCAGCATTGCAAGATCATACTGTCCTTCACATGGCAGCTCTCCCACAATCTCGGTTTTTTCATCCTTCTTTATCGTGTCGATAAATCCCTTCACCCTCTCCCTTCCGGATATAGCCTCTTCATGTGTCATCACTACGACCTTCGAACCATTCGGATGATTCATTAGATGATAGTTACCTATGATTTGACCTGCTCCATAATTATCAGAAATAATTGTTGCATCAGCTATCAGCGGATCCTCAAGCTCTGTATCCACTACCACAATTTTTATACCCAGATTCTTTGCTTTTCTCAGTGTATCCGTGAGTGAAGCAGCATTTACAGGCGTCAGCACCAATGCATCTATTCCCATTTCTAACATCTCTTCTATCTGTGTCTGCTGTCTTGACGCATCCATAGCAGGATCTCTGAGAACGACTCTGTCTCCCTGAGCCTCTATACGATGACTGATCTGTTCATTTACTATCTCATAAAAATCATTATTCATAGTCATATAGGTCACACCTATCAACTTTGACTTTTCCTTTTGACTCACTGAGAAATCAGGTTTAATGATAAAAAGCAATATTAGAGTCGCAATACCACCTATTATCAGAAATATTTCTATCAAATTTATCATGTGTATGTAGCTATGTACTGAATCACTATCATCTGTTGGTCTTTTTGTAAACGCCATATACTATCGCTATCCCTTTCATTGTATTAAAAGACTATACGTCTCATTTTACATCTATGTTGCTTTATACGTCAAAAACAATTATAATTGTCCCAAAAAATTTACAATGGTGGTAATATATGAACTATGAAATAGTTTTCAGCGATGTTGACGGGACACTCCTAAATAGTAACCACATAATACTTCCAAGCACCTTAGCTACTATAGATCAATTAAAAAAAAGACATATCGAATTTGTGATAATATCTGCCCGTAGTCCTTCCGGGATATATCCTATCCTCAAAAGATTTGGATTTGTTTGTCCAATAATATGCTACAGTGGCGCATTAATTCTGGATAAAGATCGTAAACCTCTCTATTCTACAGGTTTTTCTAAATATACTGGAAAAAAGATAGTAAATTACATAGAAAGTAATCATCTGGATTGCACCTGGAATATCTACTCTATGGACACGTGGATAGTAAAAGATAGAATGGATAAACGAGTTCAACTCGAAGAAAGTATCGTACAGGCGGAAGCTATAAATGGCAGCATTGATATGCTTGATGATAATGCACTGATCGGTAAGATACTGTGCATGTGTAACCCTGATCACATCCTTAATATTGAGCAGCAATTAAGGAATGCATTCCCTGAACTATCAATTGCAAAATCGTCTGCTACCCTGCTTGAAATAATGGCTGGTAATATAAATAAAAGTACTGCTGTAAAAAAACTATGTAACATTTTGAATATACCGCTTGAAAATACGATAGCCTTTGGAGATAACTATAATGATGTAGAGATGCTTAATACAGTCGCAACACCATTTCTCATGGGGAATGCTCCCAGCGAATTAAAGTCTGCCTTCAAAAATATTACATATGACAATGACACTGATGGAATTGCGAGGGCTTTAGCATCGTTAAAATTAATCTAACTTAATCATTAATCCATTCCCAACTAAAAGTAAGAGCTGTGGCATTTTAATTTTCTAGTGCCACAGCTCTTATTCACATAATTGAATTTTTCTAAAAATAAAAAAGAACAGACACAAGTCTATTCTTTTAACAAATAATCGAACATCAAAAACCGAACATCGAACCTTATTCATCCGCTTTGTTTTACTTGTTCCCAGTCTTTTTGGACAAGCCTTCGACCTATTAGTAACGGTCAGCTACATGCATCACTGCACTTCCACCTCCGTCCTATCTACCCTGTTAGGCGTTTGCAAAACGCCTGTTGCCGCAAAAATACGGCATTTTTGTTGTAACAAAAAAGAATACCCCCTCACCAGATATGGTACAATAGAGTTGACAAGAAACCACTGACCATATCCAAGAAAGGAGTTATTCTGATATATATGATAACATATAAACAGCTTTCTTTGTCAGATATTTATACAGATTGTCAGGAAAAATTTGAAAATGACAAACCTGCATTTCTGTCTCTATTAGAAAACCATATTGATCTTGATGAAATTATTCCGATTTCGTTCCGAAATCATTTTTATGCATCGACGGGAAGAACCCGTAAATACTCTTTACACTCTTAACTGTGGGCTTTGATTATTCAGAGAATCTTTTCAATTCCCACAGACCAACTTCTTCTTACTTTTCTTGCTTATTCAAAACCTCTACGTGATTTTTGCGGTTTTACAAAAGTCCCAGACGCCTCCAAAATAACAAGCTTTAAGCAGAATTTTTTAGATGATCTTCAACTTGTTTTCGACAAGCTTGTCGATCTGACTGAGCCCATTTGTCAGGCTATTGATTCCTACAAAGCTGACACGACTATTTTTGATTCATCAGGTATTGAAGCATTTGTTACTGAAAATAATCCCAAGTACGCAAACAGAATTATTAGACAACTTAAGGCTTATGCAAAGATAAAAGGATTCGATAAATCTTATGATCCTTATAAGGCAGCCTATGGCTCAATGCCTTCACATGCTTCCTCCACTGCTGAAATTAAGCAGCTATACATTAATGGCCATTTTTGCTATGTCTTCAAGTTTGGCATTGTTACAAACGGGTTAGGTATTGTTCGTCATATTTCTTTTTACAACAAGGACTTTATGACATCCCATCCCGAAATCATTGTTGAGAAAGAATCAAATTCTCCTGACGAGGATAAGTGTGTTCACGATGCAAAGCTACTTATCCCAACATTAAAAGATTTCTTTTCAAAACATCCTCTAATAAATCCCAAGACATTTCTTGGAGATGCTGCATTTGATTCTTCTCTTTTATATAATCAGTTGCTTATAGGCGATACCTTTGGAAAAGATAGGCATTTTTCCAAGGCATATATACCACTTAATTCAAGGTCAGGAATAAAATATCCTGACTGCAAGGTCAATTCTGATGGTATTCCCTGCTGCCCTAATGATGATTCACTCACAATGAAATCTGAAGGTAAATCACATAGAAAAAATGGGCTTATACGGTATAAATTTGTTTGTCCCAAAATTAAATACATACGAGACAAAACTACAGGAAAGTATCATCGCAAATGTCAATGTGATAATCCATGTACCCCTTCATCATGCGGACGAATGATTCATATATATCCCGAAAAGAACCTTCGAGCCTATCCTGGTACACTTCGTGGTAACGAAGATTGGGATAATACCTATAAAACCAGAACAGCTGTTGAAAGAGATATAAACCACATAAAAGGAAATCTCTGTTTAGCAGGTCGCCGCACTCAAAATGAGAAAACACTACATGCTGATCTTATTCTTTCAGGAATCACATAACTTATAGCTGTTGTTCTTGCTGATAAACTCAAACATCATGAATATATCCGAAGTCTAAAACCACTTATTGCTTAGGACTCCTCTGTATCTACTATATCATCAAGTTGTGTCAGTTTAATTGTAAACGTCAAACAGATGGTGTCTAGCATTTAACATCTCCATTCCTTAAACTGATTTATAAAGTAGTGCGAATTGCACGAATTGCGCAAATTGCGCGAATTGCACAAATTACGCTATACGCTTAAGGAATTGGAGGAATTTTAATGACAGAAGTGCATCGATATAATCTTGAACGCTGGAAAATTCTTATACAGGATAAGATGAACAGCGATATGAACTTAGATGACTGGTGCCGCTATAAGGGCGTGAGCAAGCATGCTTATTACTACTGGCTGAAACGTGTCCTGGAGGAAAACCTTCCTGCAGCATTAGATCAGTTAAAGAAAGAGAGTCAATCCCCCACACTTATAGATATAACACCAGCTTTGGATAATACAATGAATTTAACTAAGAATACTTCTGATAATTATGTTACTGCGCCGTCTGCTATAATCCGTAAAAATGGACTTGAGATAGAAAT
>JAIKZC010000365.1 GCA_024682575.1 Lachnospiraceae bacterium
TATCATTCACCGGCGAAGTCATCTTTTACGAATGACGGGATGGAGTCGGTTATGAACTTGCAATTTTCGCTTGAAAAATTATCATCACCAACGTCTCCATAGTAGAAGGTTACAATGTATTTATTTTCATCATCGCGTGGATCATCCCAATTTTCATAAAGGTCACTGATATAGGTATTTTCATAGAGCTCGGTTATTTGATCCATATTTGTATAAGTTTTAGTATTGCCCTCGGTCTCTTCATAATAATTATCTTCATAATAATCGTCTGAAGAATAATTTCCAAAAATATTTTCTGTATCTTCTGAGTTGTAATATTCAACCTGCGCTTCATTTACCATATAGGGTTTTACCTTGTTATCGATCCAGAGATTATTATCCTTTAAGAATTCTATGGTATTGCTGTAGTTTTCATAAACAGGAAATTCTATGGAGAAATTATGGTAGTCAACAGTTGAAGAATCATATTCGCTTCCAAATTTTATCGAACCCATGGGAATACCTCGTTTTGTCAGGGTGAAGTCATAGGAGAGGAGATCCTTATCATAGGCTTTGCGAAGTTCTTCATATTTAGATAAAATATCATGATCGAGCTCTTTAGAACTATTTGCAAGACTATAGTTTAAAAAGAGCTTTTGATTAAAATAATCTTTGAAAATCTCATCATGTTTATAAGGAAAATATCCGTCTTTGTATTCTTCACTTCCAAGGACTTTATTCATCAGATTTTCATCCACATCATAGGGAATAACGAGTTTTCTGCTTCTTACAAGACCGCTTTTGAGTCTGTATATTACTGTAACAGTATAACCATTGATGGCTTCACGGCTCTTTTTAAGCTGCAGACTGTTTTCAGTTGCAATGGCTGCCAGCTGGTGCATGGATTCACCATCGGTCAGAAACATATATTTATAAGCATAGTCCTGCTGATTAATGAGTAAACTATCTTTGTCATAATAACTGATGTAATTGTCCCTTATAAGCGCATAGCTCGCAACCGAATTCTCAGAGGGAAGATATCTGTCATAACCGAATAGATCAAAGTAAAAACCTAAGAATACCAAAAGTGCGATGCCCATTACAATAAATGAATTTGAAAAACGCTTTAAGCAGGATTTTACATTAAAACTCAGTATGCCCTCCATAAACATCGAAGATAAAATTGCGGTTACAATGATCACTGAACCAATAAAGAGGAGGGTAAATAAATTGATCGAATCCTCCACAGCCATAAGATAGAACCAGCTGATATTTATAGTGATGATCGTGGCGATCGAGATTTTTATAATTAATCTGGCAGTTTTGAAAGCTATAGCACATCCCAGCATTTCATTTTTTCTTTTAAGGTAAATGAGGTAGGCTAAGACAGCCAGAATAAGAGCAAGACCCAGGTTGGTAAGGGTTCCCTGCCATTTACCAAGAACAAAGTTTGAAACCGGATTAGGACTGAAGTTTTTTAGAGGGTCAAATCCTAAAGAGTAGTCCGTATAGGTTGCAAAAAGAATACTTGCTAAACCATTAAAAATGAGTTTCAGATCATCGTACCATACCATAAGGACTATGGTACCCATAAATGCTATAACAATATGTCCGCAAAGCATCATGGACAGTATAGTGAAGGAGTATACAGCAAGGTATAAAACAGATGCTTTCAGCATGGTTGAAAGAGCTATAAGCAGAACATCAGTATCTGTATATCCGATAACCGACATAAAAATGTAGCCGATAAAGCTGCTAAAGAAATATGGAATAAATACAATATAAATCCCACTGAAAAATATATTCCACCATCTGAAGCCGCGCCCTACAGGCTGCGATTCGTAAAAGTCAACCTTCTGACGGTTATAAAGATAGGCATATCCGGACATTGCAGCCACAATAGCCATACAGTATAAGGCAAAGGGGATAAGATAGGGTCCGAAAAGCATGCTGGAAGCTGTTTTTAGATGATCAGTCAGCCTGATATCATTGCTTGAAAGTCTTGCGAAAAAGACTGCTGTGGCGCTTCCGCCTATATAATAGATCATGAAGAGAAGTAAGGCTAAAAGGAACTGCCAGTTTCTCTCCCTTAAAAGGTTTTTCTGAAATTTAAATATTTTATCCGGCGATAATTTTTCTGATGTCATAGCCGACGACCTCCGTTTCACTTATAAATGCTTCTTCTAAGGTTAATGGAAGAAGTTCAAAGAATGTCATTTCAAAGCCTGAGAAATGAGCCAGGATTTCTTCACGTTTTCCCCTGATGGTTATGGTGTGGAGTCTGCCTCTTTTTTCATTCAGCATTATCTCCATACCCGTAAGGATCTTTCTTTCATCCTCATCATTTTTAAAGACGCATTGGATTTTCTGAATACCGAGCTTTATATCTTCAAGGTTTTCGGAAAGCAGTATTCCGCCGCGGTGAAGAAGACCGATGTTTTCACAGATATCCTCAAGCTCACGCAGGTTATGTGAGGCTATGATCGGGGTAAGTCCACGCTCTGTCATATCATTGGCGAAGAGACTTTTAACAGCCTGGCGCATTACGGGATCGAGTCCGTCAAAGGTTTCGTCCATCATCAGGTATTTTGTGCCGGCACATACTCCAAGGATCACAGAAAGCTGTTTTTTCATTCCCTTGGAAAAGGTTGAGATCCGTCTGTTTGGTGTAAGACCAAAATCTGCAATCAGTCTTTCGAATCTGTCCTTATTGAAATTATCGTAAATATCAGAATAGTAATCTTTCATCTGACGTGCCGTTGAGTTTGTACGGAAAAAAGGCTCATCAGCAATAAAAAATATTTCTTTTTTAGCTGCAACATTATCGTAAACGGCTTTTCCGTCTATATAAACATTTCCCTGGTCGGGTTTATAAATTCCTGCTGCTATACGCATTAAAGTGGATTTACCGGAACCGTTCGTTCCTATGAGACCAAATACTTCGGATTCTCTTATGTTCAAAGAGATGCCGTTGATCGCATGGACGATGTCTTCTTTTTCGCCGGTATCAAAGGTTTTATGCAAATCTTTTACTTCTATCATGCTTCTCATCCTCCATATATCTGATATCTCAGGAATCAATCCTCGAGACTTTTAAGCAATTCTTTTTTGGATATGCCCATTTCTTCAGCTTCCGCTAAAATTGCTCTGATCTTAGCAATAATTTCTTTCTTCTTGCTTTCAATAAGAGATAAATTTTCTTTCACGAAATTTCCCCTTCCTTTAACTGTGTATATGAAACCGTCCCGTTCCAACTGTGCAAAGGCTTTCTGCACCGTATTGGGATTAGTAGACAGTTCTACGGCCAGACTCCTTACAGACGGCAGCTGCTCGCCTGCTTCTATGACACCTGATAAGATCAGTTTTTCAAACCCTGAAGCTATCTGCTCATAGATAGGACGACTGTCCTGATAATCAATTCGTATAAGCATCTATGCCTCCCTTTCTAAATGCGTATGAACTGTACTATTTATATTAATACAGTAAGTATACTCCTATATTATTAATTGTCAACAATTTATTTGAAAGTTTTTAATAATAAATGTGGTTATGACAACATAAGTATCTATGTTCTTGCGATATATTATCCATATCAGTTATATGGCTTGCAGAAAAAAATAAATAAATGTCGGCGTTATGGCGGGGAAGCTGTAGTAAATGCGGCTTCTTACAAAATAAAGCAAGGTAAAAAGGAGAAATCATTATGGATTGTAAAATGTTTTGTTATCAGTGTCAGGAAACAGCTTGCGGAACAGGATGTACTGTATCCGGTGTGTGCGGAAAAAAGCCTGAGCTTGCAGTTATGCAGGATTTACTTATCTATGTTACAAAGGGACTTTCTGCAGTAACTACAAAGATCAGAGAAGAGGGCGGAAAGATTGATGGAAGTGTAAATCACCTTATTACACAGAATCTTTTTTCAACAATAACAAATGCAAATTTTGACAGAGAATCCATCATAGAAAGAATAGATGAAACATTAAAAACCAAAACAGAGCTTGCTGAAAAAATAGCAGACAGGTCAGGACTTCCGGAGGCTGCATTGTGGAACGGAAGAAAAGAAGAATATGATTCAAAGGCTGCAAAGGTTGGTATTCTTGCAACGGAAAATGAAGATATCAGGAGTCTCCGTGAACTGATAATTTATGGATTAAAGGGAATGGCAGCTTATCTTAAGCACGCAAATGCTCTGCTTAAAGACAGCGAAGAACTCGATGCATTCCTTCAGAGCACATTGGCAAAAACCCTTGATGACAGCTTAAGCGTTGACGATCTTGTTGCTCTTACTCTGGAGACAGGAAAATACGGTGTTGACGGAATGGCTCTTTTAGACAGTGCACATAATGAAAAATATGGTGCACCGGAGATAACAAAAGTCGATATTGGTGTACGTAAAAATCCCGGAATACTTATTTCAGGTCATGATCTCCGCGATCTTGAAATGCTCCTTGAGCAGACTGCAGGTACAGGCGTTGATGTATATACACATTCTGAAATGCTTGCAGGACATTATTATCCTGCATTTAAGAAATATCCTCATTTTGCAGGCAATTACGGTAATGCATGGTGGAAGCAGAAGGAAGAATTTGAAAAGTTCAACGGGCCTATACTTATGACTACTAACTGTATCGTTCCTCCGGCTGAGAGCTATAAGGACAGACTCTGGACTACAGGTGCAACAGGATATCCTGGATGCCGTCATATTGATGGTGAGTACGGTGAAGTAAAAGACTTTTCAGCAATAATCGAACAGGCAAAGAAATGTCCGGCTCCTACAGAAATAGAAAGCGGAAGCATAGTCGGAGGATTTGCACACGAGCAGGTATTTGCTCTGGCAGACAAGGTAGTAGACGCCGTAAAAACCGGTGCTATAAGGAAGTTCCTTGTAATGGGCGGATGTGATGGCAGAATGAAGTCAAGATCCTACTATACAGAGTTTGCTGAAAAGCTCCCTAAGGATGTTGTTATACTTACTGCAGGATGTGCAAAATATAAGTTTAACAAGTTAAATCTTGGAGATATAAATGGAATCCCCAGGCTCCTTGATGCAGGACAGTGCAATGATTCTTATTCACTCGCACTCATAGCGCTCAAACTTAAAGAAGTATTCGGACTTGAGGATATAAATGAACTTCCTATAGTTTACAATATCTCATGGTATGAGCAGAAGGCCGTAATAGTATTGCTTGCACTCCTTTACCTTGGAGTTAAGAATATACACCTTGGTCCTACACTCCCGGCATTCCTTTCACCCAATGTTACAAAGGTGCTTGTAGAAAACTTCGGAATATCAGGTATAACAACTGTAGACGAAGACCTTAAAAAGTTTTTTGCACAATTTGAATAAACTCTCAAATCCCTGTTGACAATGAAAGTCGACAGGGATTTTTTAACGGATGATAAACAGGTATTTGAGGAAGTACTTCTTTATGAAATATTAATTAGATGTATAAAGCGGACTGTTGTATAATAAAAGTGGACAAATATGAAAAATAGTCAGAAAATTACGCTTGAGTTTAATCAATGGGGTGACATTATTTGAGTGTATTCGTTCTGTTTGGGGGATTATATTATGTGGGATTACAGCTTTGCTATTCCTAGCCTGCTGATTTTAATGATAGTCATGTTCTTTTATTTCTCATTACCCAGACTTCCGATTAAAATGAACAGGGTTTTTCTTTCTATAGTATTAAATGAGGCATTTGTCATTGTCTTAGATATTGTATCAAGTCTTGCTGATGAGAACTATCGGTTGTTTTCTGTGCCTTTTTTGATAGCTCTTAACACAGCTTATTTTGTCTTTTTTATAATCAGGATGTATCTTTATTATATCTATACATTTGTTCTTTTAAGGATTAATTTGCCTAAAAAATCTATCCTTTCAATAGTGGATACAATTCCGATGCTCATTTCTCTCAGCATTATATTTGCCGGAATGTTCACCGGATATATTTTTACTATAGATGATACAGGTTATCACAGTGGGAAGCTGTATAATCTGATCTATGTATCCAATTATTTTTACCTTATTTTATCATTTATACTTATATATTGTTTTAGGGACAGGATAAGGAGAAGAAGAGAGAGAAGAAGTATAATAGGCTATAATGCGTTGATGGCTATCGGACTTATGGTAAGAATTGCACTTCCTAAACTTCTCCTGTTTGATACATTTTGCGTAATGGCAGTTATTCTTATATATCTGGCATTTGAAAATCCTGAGTTTTTTATAGAACTAAGGAGTGGGACTTTTAATAGTCATGCTTTTCGGAGTTATATTGAAGAAAATGAAGGAAAGGGAAAATACAGGATTCTTGCATTTGTAATAAAAAATTATCATGAGATGAGGGAGATCTATGGCAGTGCCCAGATGGATCATGGCATCGCTCTTATTTCAAATTTTCTTGTAAAAAATTATAGTGACAGAATGTTTTTTTATTACAGAAGCGGCAGATTTATAGTGGTCGGAAAAGCCGATATGGATTATAAAAGAATGCAGGAAGAGCTATGGGTAAGATTTCATCTTCCATGGAAGTCGAATAATACTGAGCTTTATCTTGATATAGGCTTTGCGGTCATAGATTGTTCAGAAGGTTATGAACATGCTGCCGAAGTAATAAGTACTATTGGGAAACTTTTGGAAACTGCAGATAAATCCGGTGATCAGGTATGTGAGTACGCAGATAAGACAACAATGGAGGAGTATGAGGATGACTTGAAAAATAAGCTTGCACTTGAGTCGGCTATAGATAACGAAAGAGTTGAGATTTTTCTGCAGCCGATAATGCATGCAGATTCAAAAAATCTTGCCGGGGCTGAAGCTCTGGCAAGGATCAGGGACGAGGAAGGAAATCTTATATCTCCGGGAGCCTTTATTCCGATCGCTGAAAAAAACGGACGTATAAGTCAGCTCGGAGAACAGGTTTTTGAAAAAGTATGTAAATTTTTAAGCGAGAATGACATTGAAAAAATGAATATGTCATTTATAAATGTCAATCTTTCTCCAATACAGTTTATGCGTAACGATCTTTGTGACAGATTTTTAAGAATAATCAGACGATATGGTATAGATGCTGAAAAAATCCATCTGGAAATTACGGAAGAATCAATGAAGGATGAACAGCAGATGCTTCGCCAGATCGAAATGATGCAGCGGGCGGGATTTCTCTTCGCACTTGATGATTATGGAAAAGGATATTCCAATCTGACCAGACTTAAGAGAACTCCTTTTATTAATATAAAGATAGATATGGAAGTGGTCTGGGATCATTGCAAAAATCCTGACAATGTTTTGCCAATGATGGTAAGATCATTTAAGGATATTGGTTTTACAATAACTGCAGAAGGTATAGAAACAGAGAAAATGGCGGATCAGATGAGTGAAATGGGAGCAGATCTGCTGCAGGGGAAACTGTTTTCTATGCCAATTCCTGTAAATGAGTTTATTAAAAAATATTCTTAATTTTAGCTTTTATATTAGGGAGAAGTATTATGTGGAAAAGAGTGGCCGTTGTTTTTATAATAGCCATACTCGCATTTGTATTCTTCGGTATAATGACTAAGGGACGTGGCTGGAATAGAGGAGTACGGGCTGTATCCGATGAAACTGTTACAGATAATATACTGAATGATGAGGAGAACATCAATATTCGGAAAGAACTGGAGGGCATACATTTTACCCTTGCTGATAATTCCGGAGAGAGATATACGGATATTTATTTTGGAAGCGATGGGAAATATGAGGGGGAATATTATAGACCGGATATGTCTGATACAGGAACAGGATATAGTAAGGGAACAGTATATTTATCTAATTTCAGCGGAAAATGTATTGGCTATGATAAGATAACAAGATATATCTATGAAATTTATTTGGGAGAGATAAAAACAGAGGTGAAACCCGGAAGAGTAGAAGTTATCAATAATATAAGGTATGTCTATTCTGATGTGCACGGAATCGATGAGAGTAAAAAGCTTATGCTCTATCGCCCGGGGGCTAAGCTTTCTGACATGCCGGATCTGTTTTATAACTGGATATCTGAAAGTTGCTACAGCACCAATCTGATCGGAGGCAGAAGGGCGAACTATTCAGATATACCGGAAGAGCTTACCTGTTACGGTCTTTATAGCAAGGAAGATAATAGGGGCTTTTATTCAAGTATGGTTCCTGGAAGAAATATCGTCTGTCTTAAAAACAGGGCAAAGCTTCCGGGGCTTGAAAATAAGGAATATAAAGTTAATAAGGACGGAAGTTATTATTGTCTTGATGAGAGCAGGGATGGAAAAGTTAAGATCATAAATCTTTCTTTTGAAAGTGGAGCAGTATCAATGATAGACGAGTACTCTGAAACACTTGTCCGTAATACTGCAGAAAAAGCCGGATTGAGGGTAAATGACAGTGACATGATGATATATGACAGAAATTCTGATCTGAGTTATCCGGAATATGTTTTTCTGAATGGAGATAAATGCATTACTGCTTTATGGAAAAGTGGCAGCGGAACTGACGAAAAAAATTGTGCTGCAAAGATAATAGAAGAAGCGGTGGTTGTCAACGGCGAAAACAGATATTTTACAACAGCTTATATTATATCTTTGTCAGAAGGGGAGTCAGTCATACCTTCGGAAGGGCTTTTTCTTTATTTAAGAAGTATAACAAAAACAGGAGATCGCACTTTATTGTCTTCCGCATCAACTGAAGAAGCAACTAAGACTATATCTGCAAATGTAACAGTTTCAGATAACAGGGCAGTCATATATGCAGAAAATATTAATGATGCGAGTGCTTCCTCAGGTGATGCAGATATTCCTGTAAAAGAATATATACTTTCGGATCATTGTCCTATATACCTGATATCTACAGGAAATTCCATGCAGTGCTTCATGAACAGAAACAAGTTTAATGAAAGGCTTAAAAGCTTTCCGTCTGGGATCAGCATGTATATAAGCTTAGATAAGAATGATAAGGTCACATTTCTTTTTGAAAATTTTCAAAAATCTGAATAAATTTACCATTTAAAGGTTGCCCACCGGTCGTTGAATTTGGGAAAGATAAGGGCAAAAAGTTTTGCTCTTATGCTGTATTTTTTCATTTCCTCATTAAAGCTGTGTTCTTCGATCAGATCAAAGCCACTGACGAGATCAGCAATTTCCTGACCGGAGTCGGTTCCGGAAGCAAAGTGTGCCTTGGTAGATTTTACAGTATCATGGTGCTTTTCGTTCTGCTGCATAAGTTTATTATTTTGCTCAGCTATAAGAGTGCCGCCGGCAGAAAATTCACTTTTTATTAGTTCAAGGAAAGTTTGAATCTGTTTCATGGTGAAATACATGAAAAGTCCTTCTGCCAGGATCACAGGTTTTATATCCTGCTGACCAACTTTCTTTTTGACTTCTTTACACCAGGCATTTTCAAGTGCATTTCCGGCGATCATAGTAACTCTTTTTTGCTCTGGAAAAACCTTTTTTCTGGCATTGATAGAATCCGGAAGGTCTATATCGAACCAAAGGATCTTGCCATTATCGACTCTTGAAAATCTGCTGTCAAAGCCGGAACCTATATTTATTATTATGCTTTCCGGTTCGGAGGCAATGATGTCTTTTAATTGTCTGTCGAGCATTATGGTTCTTGCTATGACACCTTCGTGAGACATGAATTTGTCGTAGGGTTTGGTGTCAATGTTTAAGCTTTTGACTATCTCCACTGCTTTAGGATCCTTTATACGGGGATTATCTCTCAGTGTTTCGCTTGCTTTTATTGCCAGCGGTATCAAAGCTGTAGTTTCAACATCACCCAGATTAAGATCAATTGTTGATTCCATAAATATTCCTCCATATAAATAATTGTATAAAAGTTAGCTTTTGCTAACAATTAAATATAATAGCATACCAATTCTATATTTTCAATCATAAAAAAAGAGATCCGCATCTGTAGGATGCAGATCTCTTAAAAATTAATGGTGTTTTCTTCTGTCATGAGTCATGTAGAAAGCAGCCTTGTCTTCATACATGAATTTATCGGCCCGGTTCATGATATAAGTAATATCCGATGAATTATCACTCCAATACCATCCGGTCGCTATTGACATATCTTTTTCTGAATCGAATTCATCTTTTATCTTTTGACAGCGTTCATTAAATTCCTCTTTAGTGATATCAGAATGGATAACCAGGAATTCATCGCCGCCGGCTCTGTAGATATTATCCCTGATGAAATGATGACTCATGATCTCACTTATGTTTTTAAGGAGTGAATCTCCTGCGTCGTGCCCTTCAAGATCGTTTAATTTTTTGAGCCCATTGGCGTCTGCGTAAAAAACACCTACAGTATCATTGGAATTTTTTAGCTTTTTAATCTTGAGCTCCATGGCATTTCTGTTTTTGACATTACAAAGGGTATCGTAAACGCTTAGTTTTTCAAGATTATTTAAAAGTCTCTTTCTGATCACCTCGGCTGAAATAAAATAGCTTAGAGTTTCCAGAAATTGTCTTACATCAACGGCATCAATATCTTCATAATCTACTGCACCGAAACATCCTATTTTTGTACCATTATCAATGATAGGAATCTCAATCATCCGTTTTACACCCAGATCATAAAGATTATCATAGGCTTCCGGATGTAAAAGGCGAATACTTTCAATTTCATCAATGATTATGCTTGTTGCACCGGGATAAGCTATATCCCAGTCGATCATATGTGAAGCCGGGCGCTTTTGAACCAGGTGTTTTACTGAATTATTCGGATCACTTACCCACTCAAAGGTTTCAGTATAACATCCATCGTCGTCAATCTCGAGAATATATATTCTTTTGGCATTTAGGGTGCTTCCTATAGTACTTAGGACATCATTCATTGCATCTTCAAAGGAAGGTCCGCCATGCAGCAGCTTGGTGCATTTGATGATAAGGTCATCGGTTGTCCGTTCACGTCCGAGGTTGATATTTAATATATGCGACTGGGTTATATCTTCCAAAACAACGGCACATCTGCCTCTCTGTGCAGCCTGTGACATAGTTATCCTTATCCATTTTTGCGACGAAGCTATATATTGTATCTCAGAAATGTTTTCGCCGTTAAATGCGGCCCGACTGAAAATGTCTTCCCAAAAATCTCTTTTTTCAATAGTAGTTGCGAGATCTCTACCAATCATTTCTTCGGTAGGAATTTCCATTAATTCAGCCATTTTTTTACTGGAATATATACAGATTATATCCAATTTTCCTGAATTGTCTTTTGTTACGCTGAATATTGAATAGGCAACCGGAAGATTATTGAAAAGATCAATATAGTTTTCCTTAACCAGGATATGCTCTGTATTCAGGTCAACGCCCCTTACACATTCATAATAACAGTTGTCACCATAGGCAGGTGCATGGATCAAAACATAGGATTTCCAGACATATTCACCGTTAATATCAAGGGTTCTGAAATAAGTCATATCAAAGGTTTTAGGTGATTTTTCAAAACGATCATTGATATTTTCTAATTTATAATAATCGATATATTTGTCTTTCTCATCCGGATGTATGAACTCATCGGCATATTTCAGGCTGTATTCAGTAAAATTATTGCCTTTTGTCTGAATAACATGGTTATTTTTATTTATATAAATCTTTTCATATTTGTTTTTATTGAGGTCTATAAAATTTATATGTTCGTAAAGAGAATAAAGGCTTCTGAGAGCATTTTCCTTTTCATAATTTTCCTGGTCATATTTTGAAAGATTAATAAGCCAGGCACGGCAGATAATTATTTTATGATCATCGTCTAAATATTTGCAGAGTATTTTTATAGAGCAGTAGCAGTCTTTGGCAACAAAATCCTTTGTCTGACTGTCATTAGTTCTGAGACTTGTTAAAACGCTGCCCATAAAACTGTCGTATGCACCTATTTCTTTATTATTAAAAAATGCTACGGCTTCATCGGAAGTTGTGTATCCGATCGAATTGAGCTCTTCAAGATATGAATTTGTGTATTTGACATAGGAAAAAAAGCCATCTTCATGCTTGATGATTGCGAGAGGTATATCCATATCAGGTATGTCCATGTCTATTTCATGGAGTCTTTTTTTTAATTCAAGATCAGTCATTTATTTTTCCTTTGTCAGAATAATTGATATAAAAAATACTTATTCATATCAATTGTCAGTAAAAGATCAGAACATATATAATATTTTAACACAAAAGTTTTTTTGCATTCAATAATATAGACTATGTATGATAAAAAAATCAAAAAGATGTTTCCGAAGCGGTACATGAGTGATAGGATAAAAAGAAATGATCATTATTTTACGGAGGGAAATTATGGCAGATATAAAAGAAAGCGCATTAGAGCTCATAGGAAATACACCGCTTTTAAGACTCAATAATTATTGCAGTAAAGCAGGGCTAAAAAAGGCAACAATTATTGCAAAGCTTGAATATCTGAATCCTGCAGGATCTGCAAAGGACAGAGTTGGTCTTGCGATGATAGAAGATGCGGAAAAAAGAGGTTTGATAAAGGCCGGGGCTACGATAATAGAGCCCACCAGCGGAAATACAGGAATAGGTCTTGCAGCTGTGGCAGCGGCAAAGGGCTACAGGGCAATCTTTACTTTACCGGAAACAATGAGTGTAGAGAGAAGAAATATGCTTAAAGCCTATGGTGCGGAAATAGTTCTTACTGATGGTTCAAAAGGGATGAAGGGAGCTATCGAAAAGGCAGAAGAACTTGCTAAGGAAATTGAAGGATCTTTTATCCCGGGGCAGTTTGAAAATCCTGCAAACCCCGCAGCGCATAAGGCAACTACAGGCCCGGAGATCTGGAAACAGACTGATGGAAAGGTGGATATTTTTGTTGCCGGAGTGGGAACAGGCGGAACCATCAGTGGAACCGGCGAATATTTAAAAGAAAAGAATCCGAATATTAAGATCGTAGCAGTGGAGCCGGCCTCCAGCCCGGTACTTTCGAAGGGAACTGCCGGAGCTCACGAGATCCAGGGAATCGGAGCCGGTTTTATTCCTAAGGCTCTTAACACAGAAATCTACGATGAAGTCATTGCGATCGAGAATGAGGATGCTTTTACAGAGGGCAGAAGGTTCGCCCACTCAGAAGGAATTCTCGTCGGTATCTCATCCGGAGCAGCCTTAAAGGCAGCGCTGATCCTTGCCGAACGCGAAGAAAACAAGGACAAAAATATCGTGGTTCTGCTTCCTGACTCAGGCGACAGATATCTTTCAACAGCGCTTTTTGCATGACTTCGAGGAAAGTAGCGACAAAAGTTATATGTTTTGGGTTATCTCCTGTTGCGTTGTTTGGCATATCTGTTTCCAACGAGGGACGCTTTCGCTGCAAGTGAAAAATCGCAGCGGTACTAGTTCCGCAAAATACGCGGAACAAGGACCGGCGTTTTTCATGACCCCTCTTTTGGAAACAGATATGCCGAACAACTCACGTTTCCATCTAACCCGATGCTGCGAAGCTTATATATACTTAATTTCACAGACCTTTTCTTCAAAATCGTCAATTTTATTTTGCTGAATTTTCACAAAATCGTCAATTTTATTTTGCTGAATTTTCACAAAATCGTCAATTTTATTTCGCTGAATTTCCTCGAAATCGTCAATTTTGTTTTGATTAATTGCAGTTGATAAAAATTAACGATTTTGCAGAAATTCAATGAAAATAAATTGACGATTATGCGGATGATTGAATATAATAAAATTAACGATTTTGAAGAAAAGGGCTATAAAATTATGTA
>JAIKZC010000402.1 GCA_024682575.1 Lachnospiraceae bacterium
GTCATGCCTGCACTCTCTGTAGATTCGGTTAAGGATTTTGGAGATATGAAGATCATCGGGGTAAAGTCTGTAGCCGACGTTCTGGAAGTATTTTAAAAAATAATATCAATCACTGGGCTTTATTCGAGCCTTGGTGATTGATATTTTTTGACTATAATTTTAAAATTAAAAAAACTCCGTATTCAAACGGAGCTTGATTAGCAGGGGAAGAGAGATTCGAACTCCCGTGAACGGTTTTGGAGACCGTGATACTGCCACTGTATGATTCCCCTTTAAGGATTGTACGCTTTTTCGTGCGACTTAATATTTATACCACATACAGAAAATAATGTCAAGAAAAAATTCAAATAAAAAAATGCTTGACTTAGAGTAAAATCATGTTATAATAATTGTGCATGCAAATTGAGGGCATGCAAATACCCATTCAGTCTTATTCTGTTGGTCTGAAGGGAGGTTAGGTGCGAGACTATGTCAAATGTTATTGTAAAAGAAAATGAATCTCTTGACAGCGCATTACGCAGATTCAAGCGTAACTGTGCAAAGGCTGGTATTCAGCAGGAAATTCGTAAGAGAGAGCATTATGAGAAGCCAAGCGTAAGACGTAAGAAGAAGTCTGAGGCTGCTCGTAAACGTAAATACAACTAAAAACTTAAGCCCTGACGTTTTTCGTCAGGGCTATTTTCATTTTCCTGAAAGGTAATATGTGTGAATAAAAAGGATGCAATAATTCCGGCTGCTATATTATTGATCGCAGCCGTAATTTTTATAATAATGAGGATCATGACGGGAAATGGCGGGGCAAAGGTAAAAGTCACAGTTGACGGAAAAGAGTATGGGATTTATCAGCTGTCGAAGGAAGCAGATTATCAAATAGATGGATATGGCGGACTGACTGATACATTAAGGATAAAAGATGGTAAAGCATATATGCTGGAGGCAGATTGTCCCGATAAACTGTGCATTAAAATGGGTAAAATCAGTAAAGAGGGAGAAATCGTGGTGTGCCTTCCGGCTAGAATTGTAGTAGAGATCATAGACAAGGGGGATGATGGCTATGATTCGGTCACGAACTGAAAAGCTTGCTGCCTGCGCAGTATTCGTAGCACTGGCAATGATCCTTTCCTATGTGGAAAGCCTCGTGCCGTATTTTTTTGCCGTTCCGGGCATGAAGCTGGGACTTACAAATCTTGTAGTTGTCTATACGCTATATCTTTTTGGAAATAAAGAAGCGTTTATAATAAATATAGTCAGGATCATACTTGTAGGTTTTATGTTTGGACATGCTTTTAGCATTATTTACAGTATGGCAGGTGGGATTCTTAGCTTCGTAGTAATGTATTTCCTAAAAAAAACGAATGGATTTTCAGTAATGGGAGTCAGCATGGCGGGAGGAGTATTCCACAATGTCGGACAGATCCTGGTTGCTGCTCTGGTTTTAAAAAGCTTTTCTATAAGCTGGTATCTTCCGCCTCTAATGATAAGCGGATTGATAACGGGATTTCTGATAGGTATAATTTCCAATGAGACTATGAAGAGAACTGCAAAGTTATTCAGGGAGAAAAAATGATAGGATTTTTAAGGGGAACAGTCGCAGGATGCGATGAAAAACTACTTCTGATGGACGTAGGAGGAGTGGGCTATGAGGTTAACATTCCGCTTGGAATGGCATCAGAGCTTCCACCTATAGGAGAAGAAATAAAAGTATATACATATCTTTCTGTCAAAGATGACGGTTTCAGTCTCTTTGGTTTCTTAAAACGCGATGATCTCGAAATGTTCAAAATGTTAATAGCTGTAAGCGGCATAGGACCTAAAGCCGGTCAGTCGATACTCTCGACGCTGTCGGCCGATGACTTGAGATTTGCGATCCTTTCGGGAGATTCAAAGGCAATCGCCAAAGCACCGGGAGTTGGTGCTAAAACAGCGCAAAGAGTGATCATAGATCTGAAAGATAAGCTTTCGTTTGAAGAAAGTTTCGAGAAGGCGTTTAATGAAAGCGAAGGTAAAAAAGCGGCTGGAGAATCTGACAGTATTGCAAGAGATGAGACGGTTGAGGCTCTTGTTGCTCTGGGATATTCGGCAACTGATGCTTATAAGGCTGTAAGGGCTGCCGATGACGGAAGCGGGATGGATTCCGGCGCTCTGCTTAAGGCTTCGCTTAAATATATCTAAGGAGAAAAAATGGAAAGACGTGTCATTGAGACCAGGGTTACGGAGGATGATGTTAAGATCGAGGGATCTCTCCGTCCTAAAAATCTGGAAGGCTATATTGGCCAAGCAAAGATAAAGGAAACCCTTAAAATATATATAGATGCGGCCAAAAAAAGAAAAGAAGCCCTTGATCATGTGCTTTTTTACGGCCCTCCGGGACTTGGCAAAACAACACTTGCCGGGATAATCGCAGAGGAGATGGGAGCAAAGCTTAAGATTACAAGCGGACCTGCAATAGAACGTCCGGGAGACATAGCTGCGATCCTCAATAGTCTTGAGGATGGAGATGTGTTGTTTTTAGATGAGATCCATCGTCTGAACAGGCAGGTTGAAGAAGTTCTTTATCCGGCAATGGAAGATTTTGCCATAGATATAATGATCGGTAAGGGACCGAGTGCAAAGTCGTTAAGGCTGCCGCTTCCAAGATTCACACTTGTAGGTGCGACTACAAGGGCAGGACTTCTTTCGGCTCCGCTCCGTGACAGATTCGGTATAATCAACCATTTGGAATTTTATTCGGTAGAAGAGCTTGCTACGATAATAAGTCATTCGGCAAAACTGCTTAATATAGATATAGAATGGAAAGCTGCCATAGAAATGGGCAGACGATCAAGAGGAACACCGAGAATTGCCAACAGATTGCTTAAAAGAGTCAGAGATTTTGCAGAGATCAAATTTGAAGGTGATATTACGGAAGAAGTTGCAAACCTTGCGCTTGATCTGTTGAAGGTAGATAAATTCGGTCTGGATGAGCTTGACAGAAATATCTTAAATACCATGATCGATAAGTTCGGCGGTGGGCCTGTCGGGCTGGAAACACTTGCAGCAGCAGTAGGAGAAGATTCCGGTACAATAGAAGATGTATACGAGCCATATCTTATAAAGAATGGACTGATAAACAGGACACCACGCGGTCGTGTTGTTACAGAACTCGGCATGAGCCATATGGCACTCAGAAGCTAAAAAAATATTATCATAAAAGCGTTTATTTATAGATACATATTTTGACGTGACAGAGCTTTTTTGATATAATTCTTTAATAAAATGCAGTGGGGAGGCGGTACCAAAATGGCTAATAAAACGGATACCGAGGTTATAATTGGAGGCAAGGTATATACTCTTTCAGGTAATGACGGCGAAGAGTACATGCAAAGAGTTGCATCATATATAAATAGTAAAATATCTGAGTTCAGTAAGATAGATGGCTTTAAGAGACAGTCTGTGGATACGCAGAATGTGCTTCTTGAACTTAATATAGCCGATGATTATTTTAAGGCAAAGAAAGAACTGGAAGAGTTTAAGGCAGAGGCTGAGGATAAGGAGAGAGATCTCTACGATGTAAAACATGATCTGATAACTGCACAGATGAAGGTTAAAGGTCTCGAGGAAAATCTGTCAGATCTTCAGGATGAAAATACAGAACTTCAGAAGAAGATCGTTCAGCTTGAAACTGAATTAAAGGCAAGCAGAAAGACTAATGCAGAATCAGCTGTTTCAGAGAACAGAATAAAAGAGACCATCAAAGAAGCAGTAAAGGAAACTGTTGAAGAGAAGACCGCCGAAAACGTTAAAGAAGAGCCGGCTGCAGAAATTGAGAAGGAAGAGTCATCCTCAGAAGATAATAATGCTGATACAAGAGTGGAAAGTGTTAAAGCTGAAGAGGAAAGCATAAAAACTGATGAGAATATAGAACCTTCAGTGGAAGAAAAGATCGATCCGGAGGGAGAGATCACGGATGTGATAGATGATATTTCGGAATTTCATCCTTATGAGAGTACACCCGAAGATGATTATTTAGATGATGAGGATGATGAGGAAAAAGAACCGCTTTACGAAAGAGTAGAGGATGCTGAAGTTATAGGTGATGAGGACTTTGAAGAAAAGTTTAATAATCACGAGGATGATGAAAAATTTGTCCAGACAATAGATGGAACGGCAGAGGTTATAAAGAATGAAAAGCCTAAAAATCCACCTAAAAAGCATTACGGAAAAAGAAGATAAAATTGTTGTTATGATAAAGAAAACTGTAAGCCTGTCTTAGACAGGCTTCTTTTATGAATTAGGAATTTTTAAGAATGTCAGAAATAAAAAAAGTTGAATTGTTGAGTCCGGCGGGAAATATGGAATGCTTTTACGGAGCGATAGCTGCGGGAGCTGATGCTGTATATGCCGGAGGAAGCCGCTTTGGTGCACGTGCATATGCCGGCAATTTTACCGAGGAAGAGTTTATAGAGGCAATAGGCTATGCCCATCTTTTCGGCAGAAAGCTTTATATGACCCTTAATACTTTGATGAAGGAAAAGGAAATGGAGGCTCTGCCGGAATATTTAGAGCCATATTATAAGGCAGGACTTGATGGTGTCATAGTTCAGGATATAGGTCTTATAAGCTATATAAGAGAACATTTTCCATTACTTCCGGTGCATGCAAGTACCCAGATGGCGATCACGGGTGCTTATGGGGCAGAGTATCTTAAAAGCCTCGGAGCAGAGAGAATAGTACCGGCAAGAGAGCTTTCACTAGAAGAAATAAAGAAAATTCATGATAAAGTAGATATAGAGATAGAGGTATTCATACATGGTGCTATGTGCTATTCATATTCCGGGATGTGTCTCATGTCTTCATTTTTGGGTGGAAGAAGCGGAAACCGTGGAAGATGTGCAGGTCCCTGCAGACAGCCCTATGGTGAACACGGAGATTATATTCTTTCAATGAAGGATTTATGTTCCATTGAGCTCCTTGATAAAATAGTAGATGCAGGAGCAGTTTCGTTAAAGATCGAGGGAAGAATGAAATCTGTAGATTATGTTGCAGGGGTAACATCGATTTACAGAAAGCATCTTGATATGCTTGAAAAGAATGGTAAAGATAATTACATGGCAGATAAAAAAGCTCTGGAGACCTTGTTAAAATTATACTCCAGAAGCGGAAAAAACACCGGATACTTCACAAAGCATAATGGTTATGAGATGATTACTATGAGGCGCGGAAGTTACGAGAGTTCTGATGAGCTTAAGTTTAAGTCGGAAAAACTGAGGCTTCCTGTAAAAGCTGTAATACATGCTCATAAGGGTGAAAACATGAGGCTGGAAATAACAGATGGAGTAAAATCTGT
>JAIKZC010000345.1 GCA_024682575.1 Lachnospiraceae bacterium
TTCAATACGACCAGATCATCTGCGCTTACCGATAATGATGATGCAATAAGAGTAATTGATAGACATGCTGCAAAAAAAGACTTTCTGTTTTTGATCATATAATTGCCCCCCTAAGATATCTCTATCTTATAAAATGAGGGAAAGAAGGTCAATAAAATGAAGCAATGCACTTGATTTTGAGCATTGGAAATGAGCTTTGGGCGGCAAAATGAGCTCTGGGGGCGTTGTTTCGGGGCGAAATGAGCTCTGGGGACGTTGTTTAGGGATCATTTTGCAACGCAAAAATGATCCCTAAACAACGTCCCCAGAGCTCATTTCTGCCCCAAAGGCAACGCCCCCACAGCTCATTTTGCCCCCAAAACAACGCCCCACAGCTCATTTTCACATAGCAGGGCATATTTCCTGATATTTTGTCATTTCATTTTTTAAGAAAGTTGGTGTCACACCTTCAATCTTCTTAAATACTTTGCAGAAATAGCTTGGCTCATTGTAGGAGAGCTGGAAAGCCACATCTATGATCTTATCGTCGTTGAAATAGAAATTTTTCTTGGCGAGCATGATCTTTGCAATCTGCACGTAAGTATTAAAGCCAAGAGAATAAAAGCTCTTAAGTTCACGGCTAAGATAACTCTGGCTTACGCCGCAGGCATCTGCTGCATCTGAAAGCGTGAGCTCGTTGTAGATATTTTTGTCAATGTAATCAAAAAGACTGCTGAACTGAGGCCTCTTCTGCAGACATCTCTGGCGGTAGACCTCATCGAAAAGATCATAAAGAGCAAATGAAAGACGGTATCTGTTTTTGATAACCTCTTCTGAGAGCGGGAAACGCTCGCGATAGCGCTTAATGAGTTCCGGTTCGATGCAGTTGATCATCTTCATGGCTGTTTCAAAAATATCATTCATATAAAAGATGGTCTCTTCACAGTTCTTTTCGGCATGGAGGCTGATCTTCTCCTCGAGTGTCGTTATGGAATTATACATTTTGACATAATCCCTTTTCATTATGAGATTTCTGAATTCGTCTATGAAAGGATTAGCAGCTGCCGGCTGTTTAGGAGCGGCGGTCTTTGGAGTTAAGATATCCATGAAATCGCGCCTCGAAAAAGGCACGGAAAGAAAACGGATATCGTCAAGACCCGGAGTATTCATGAAACTTATCCAGCTGGAATTTTCGGCGAGAATAATAAGTTTCGAAGAAAGACCATCATTTATAAGATTGTTTATGATGGAATAAGATCCGTGATAGCCCTTGCAGGCACTTACCAGGATCGATGAGAAAGAGGGATCGTGAGTGAGCTTTTCGAAATTGTCATCGTTCCGGTTTGCAAAAACTGCTTCTGCATCACCGGCCAAATCAAGTATTTTATTAATTGTTATTTTGACAAGTGAATTTGCATTGAGTACCAAAACGCGCATTTTTAATCCCTCCTTAAAGATTTTTATCTTATTTATAAAGTTTGAAATTCAGGCTGTACGCTGATTTCCACTGATGGACAGACGTATAAGAGTTCCCTTGCCCTCCGGATTTGGAAGTGCTTCGATGGAAACCTCGTCTCGTCCGTAAATATGCTCGAGATGCTTTCTGGCGGTATAGATATCGAGGCTGGATAAATGAGCAGATTCCTTTTTGTCACGTTTTGCTTCGAGAGTGACCTGCTCTGACTCGTTAAAGCCGACGCCGTTATCGGAAATTTCGTATACGGTCTCTTTTCCGCTGGTATAGATATTTAAGTTTATCCTGCCGTCCCCGGAAGAGGGGAGAATACCGTGTACTACCGCATTTTCAACGAAAGGATAGAGTGTACAGGGAGGGATAAGCAGATCTCCGCTGTTTAAGGAAACATTTGCATGCAGATGGATCTTTCGTCCAAAATTCCGCTCCATGATCTTAACGGCAGATTTAAGGAAACTTATTTCTGTCTGTATAGATGCGAAATCCTTGGGAGTATCATAGAGATATTTAAGGATATCTGCATAGAGTCCGATCGCTTCGCTGGTGCCGTCGGCCGATTCTGAAACTGCAAGAGTATTCAGCATATTGAAAGCCGAGAGCATGAGAGAACCGGCAAAATTGCCGCGTCCGTTGTCGCTTTTTTTATTTTTGAGCCTGTCAGTCATAAGTATCATCTTATTTCTGAGTGAATCCATACGGCTGTAGAGCTCTTCCTGTTTTCTGATCGTAAATTGTTTTTCCATCATATCTTCTACAATGGTCTTTATCAGGGCTGCTGTATAGCGCATCTGGCTGATATCGATGACTCTTGCCTCATCAAAAAATTTCTTCAGACGCGGATAATCGTCAAGATTTACCTCAGTCTGGATCATTTTATTGACCTGCTCTAAAGAATCTGTATCGCCGCAGCATTTAGCCTGTCCCATGAGAACCGCACCAATGTGGTTTTCCTGAAAGATAATGGGGACAGCACAGTCGATAAGCCCTGCCGGACATTTATAGATATAAGGTGTATTGAGCATAGCGGCCTTTAACGAGCCATAGGCGTCGGAGAAAAAGCAGTTCTGTTTGCAGGCTTTTATCTTGCGGCGCTCAAGGCAGAAATCCGAAAAATTACATTCGGCCGTTATGGGATTACCCTTGTAATCTACAGTGACCATGGCTATTCCGGTAGCATTTGAAAGGGATTCCTGTATCTTTTCAAGTTTTGGAAGATCAAGGAGATTGTCCGGGGAAAATTCGAAACGTGCGTCAGCTTCAAATTCTTCTCGAAAATTTTTTTCATCCGTATCTCTGAGATCCATTTCAAGCATCAAATATTACCCTCCGGAATAGTTAAAATTTATTGGTCGATTAAGCAAATTCAGATATCATTTTTAAAAGCTTAACAGTAACAGTTAATACAAAAAACAAAATGCACGAAAAAATGTACATTTGATATTCTTATTTTAACCATCTTTGGGGTAAAATTCAACATTATATTTGTTAAAATTTAATTTATTCTTGTAATAATTAACAGAATGGTCACTGTACCAAACTGAAATTTATCAGACTATCAGCCCGGCCAGTGACCATTTTTCTGTTAATTAAATTGAAAAGAAGTTCTTACTCTGTAATATTTAATACGATTCTTACTATATCTTCCGTTGTCACAGTTCTCGGATTTCCCGGGAAAGTGAAATCTTTTTTTGTCTTTGCGACAATCGTCGGAAGATTTTTAATAACGTCATCTTTATCGATAGAGAGGTCTGTCAATTTGACATTGCATCCCAATTCGTTTGAAAGATTTTTGATCGCATTGAGAAGCTTTCCTGCGGCTATCTGATCGGAATCGGTGAATGCTGCGAAATTAAGCTTCTTTGCAAGGTCTCCGAATTTCTTAGCACTGGCAGTATCTGCCATGTTAAATTCGATCGCCTCCGGAAGAAGGAGCGCATTGGCAAGTCCGTGCGGCAGATGGAAAACTGCACCTAACTGATGAGAGATTGCATGGCTTATGCCGAGACCCGCATTCTGGAAAGCCATTCCTGCCATGCTGCTGGCTGCGAGCATTTCATGCCATTCATCAGCTGTTGCGGTCTGCTTATAGCATTTTGGCAAAAGCTCGAATATCATTTTTACTGCATATTCAGCAAGGGCATTTGTAAATGCATCGGCGTGGTTTGCGACCAGAGCCTCAACTGCATGCGTAAGGGCATCCATACCGGAATTAGCTGTAACCTTTGGAGGGCAGCTCATTACGAAACGCTCATCGAGCCATGCTTCATCGGGAGCTATCGAATCATCAACTACGGAATCCTTTGTGTTGGTGTCTGTATCGGTAACTACCGCGAAGGAGGTAACTTCTGAACCGGTTCCGCTGGTGGTTGGGATAGCTGCAAAGAAAGGACGTTTGCAGTTCTCAAGCTTTGATGCATAATATGCGATAAGCTTTGCGGTATCGATGGCAGAGCCTCCGCCGATGGCGAGGATAACGCCGGGCGAAAATTTCTTAAAAGCTTTTATGCCTTCAATAACCTTATTGAGCGGAGGATCCGGAACTATTTCCGTATAAACCTCGACTGTATTTTTTGCTGAAAATGTACGGACATACTCATTTAATAAGGGACTTCCCTTGAGAAAGGAATCTGAAACTATCCAGATCCTTTCTCCTGAGAAGCTGTTTATTCTTGCAGTTATGTCATCGTGACATTTAATCTCTGTGTGAATTCTGAATCTTCCCATTGGATAAATGCCTCCTCTTATTTAATGGAGAATGCACCTGCCAGTACACAGCGTCTCTCACGGGCGAAGTTTCTTGCGGTAGTTGTTCCTTCGCCGGTAGGAGTCGCTATTGTAAAGGTAGTAGGTCCTTCTGCACCAAAGCCGATTCCGGCATAGGTGGGAGCATTC
>JAIKZC010000417.1 GCA_024682575.1 Lachnospiraceae bacterium
AGCAAATATTAACGCTTTACTGCCAATTCTCGTCTTTCTTGTCTTATACATAGGATGTGGGATTTACTATGAATATGTGAGCCCGATCGAGGGCGGCATGGGATTTTATGTAATGAGTGTGGTCGTTGCATTTATGATCTCGCTGATCGTCGCTTTTTTCCAGAACCGTTCACTTGACTTTAACCAGAAAATTCACATCTGCGCTAAGGGAATAGGTGATGACAACATTACCATCATGCTCTTCATCTTCCTTATGGCAGGTGCTTTCAGCGGCATAGCCGGAGCCGCAGGCGGTGTTAAAAGTACCGCAAATCTTTTACTGAATTTTATTCCGGGTCAGTTCGTTGTCCCCGGAATGTTCGTTATAGCTGCTTTTATATCTATGGCAATGGGAACCAGTGTCGGAACCATCTCTGTTCTTGTTCCGATCGCAGCTGAGGCTTCCGAGAGCGGAAATATCCCCCTTGCCCTTTGTACAGCTTCCGTAGTAGGCGGTGCCATGTTCGGTGATAATCTTTCGTTTATATCGGATACGACCATTGCAGCGACCAGAACCCAGGGAGTACAGATGAAGGATAAATTCAGGGCAAATGTTAAGATTTCCCTGCCGGCATCCATCATCTCTTTGATCTTCTTTACCGTTTATTCTTTAAGGCTTGATCCTGCAAGCATGGGAAGCTATGAATTCAATCTCCTGCAGGCAATTCCTTATTTCATAGTCCTTATAATGGCTGTTATCGGCATAAATGTTTTCACCGTTCTTGGGATAGGCATCCTGCTTTTTGCCGCAGCAGGAGCCATCAGCGGTTCACTCAGTTTCAACTCGGCTTTTACAGCCATGGGTGACGGAACCTCCGGAATGTTTGAAACTATGATCGTTACGATCCTCGTAGCTTCTATCGCCTCTCTCATCCGTGAAAACGGCGGCTTTGAAGCTGTACTTCAGTTCGTCAAAAATACATTCAGATCAAAAAAAGGCGGAATGCTCGGTATTTCAATAATAACAATGCTTATGGATATGTCCACAGCCAATAATACCGTGGCGATCGTAATGACAGGTCCCATCGCAAAGCAGATAAGTGATGAATATAAGATAGAGCCTGCAAAAACGGCTTCCATACTCGATATCTGCTCCTGCGTAATGCAGGGAATAATCCCCTACGGAGCCCAGCTCCTTATCGCTGCCGGCTTAAGCGGGATCAGTGCTCTGCACATTATTCCCTACCTCTTTTATCCATACATACTTTTCGTCTGCCTTATGATATCAATTGCTCTTGAAAAGAATACTGTCAGCGCAAACGCTTAAATAAAACAGACTTATGAGAGGAAATCCACCTATTTTGTTATCCTTTAGAAATAAATTAAAGAAAAAAATATACAACCCGGTCAACCTGATCCCCGCAAGCTTTCTTTTTACTATTATCGCGGGAAGTCTGCTGCTGATGCTTCCTTTCGCATCAGCTCCGGGCGAAAGAACAAGCTATCTCACGGCACTTTTCACCGCCACTACCTCAGTATGCGTGACAGGTCTGGTTGTAGTCGACACCTATTCACACTGGTCTTTTTTCGGTCAGCTCATCATAGCCATACTCGCCCAGATCGGCGGACTTGGCATGATCGCTGTGGCTGCGAGCATCATGCTCATCAGCAAGAAAAAATTTACCCTGACGGACAGGCTCCTATTAAAAGATTCTTTTAACTTAAATTCCAGTTCCAACCTTTTATCCTTCCTTATAAAAGTTTTTCGCGGAACCTTTATTTTTGAAGGGATCGGAGCAGTTCTCTATATGCTGGTATTTATCCCGAAATTCGGTATATTAAAAGGTATCTGGGCTTCGATATTTAACGCTGTATCCGCCTTCTGCAATGCCGGAATGGATGTGCTCGGAGCCAATAGTCTGATAGATTACCGTGGAAACGCCCTTGTAATGGCAGTTACCGAATGTCTGATAATATTCGGCGGACTGGGCTTCGTCGTATGGTTTGACCTTCAAAAAGGCATAGCAAACGGATTTAAGAATCGTTTTTCTCCGATAACCACTATCAGACGTTTCACAGAACACACCAAGATTGTTCTTTTTGTAACTACATTGCTTCTGCTTGAGGGAATGCTGCTCTTTCTTTTCTTCGAGTGGAATAATCCCCTCACCCTTGGAAACCTGTCTGTCTCCGGCAAACTTGCCAATGCCTTTTTCGAATCAGTAACAATGAGAACGGCAGGTTTTGCAACTATTCCGCAGGAAAATTTGAGCGAAGCATCCTGCCTCATCGCATATGTTCTGATGTTCATCGGAGGCTCACCTGTAGGAACTGCGGG
>JAIKZC010000029.1 GCA_024682575.1 Lachnospiraceae bacterium
AACGTGAGTTGCGAGGCTTATCTGTTTCCAAAAGAGGGGTCATGAAAAACGCCGGTCCTTGTTCCGCGTTCTTTGCGGAACTAGTACCGCTGCGATTTTTCTTTTGCAGCGAGAGCGTCCCTCGTTGGAAACAGATAAACCGAACAACGCAACAGGCGAAATATAAACCGAACGGCGCAACAGGCGAAGACTAAACCGAAAATATATATTTTTCCCTATTGCAATTGTTTATAGAATGTAGTATATTCAATTAAAAGTAAATTAGTTTAGAGAAATCTAAAAATAAAGAGAGGGGAATGATCTTGAAGTACAATACGGAATGGATATCAAACAGAGCTGATCCTTATGTTTTGAAAGCTGAGGATGGAAAATACTTCTTTACGGCGTCGGTGCCTGAGTATGACAGAGTAATGCTCAGATGTGCTGACAGCTTGGAAGGTTTAGAAAAAGCTGAAGAAAAGACAGTGTGGACAAAGCATGACAGCGGAATAATGAGTTGTAACGTATGGGCGCCGGAAATCCACTATCTTTTCGGAGGCTGGTATATATATTTTGCAGCAAGTGATATTGATGATATGTGGGCACTCAGACCTTATATATTAAAGTGTACCGGTGACGATCCTATGAAGGATGAATGGGTAGAGGTCGGAAAAATGAAGGCTGCAGAGGATGACGAGTTTTCATTTAACGCCTTTTCACTTGATATGACCGTATTTGAGAATAAGGGCGAATGGTTTTGTGTCTGGGCTGAAAAAGTCGGCGTCGGAAAGCAGATATCAAACCTTTATATCGCCAGAATGAAGAGCGCAACTGAGCTGGCAACAACACAGGTGCTGCTCACAAGTCCTGATTATGCCTGGGAGAGGCATGGTTTCTGGGTAAATGAAGGTCCTTCCGCAGTTCATCATAACGGAAAAGTCTTCCTTACTTACAGTGCGAGCGATACAAGCCCGGCTTACTGCATGGGAATGCTTTCTGCAGATGAAGAATCAGACCTTTGCGATCCTTCAAACTGGAAAAAGAGTAAAAAACCAATAATAAAGACAAATGTAGAGAATAAAATATATGGTCCGGGACATAACAGTTTTACTAAGGATGAGAACGGAAATGATATTATGATTTATCACGCAAGAACAACGGATAAGCTTATCTGTGAGGATCCGCTTTACGATCCCGGCAGACATACAATGGCTATGAAAGTTGACTGGAATAGTGAGGGTTATCCGGTATTCAGGAGCGAGGAGATAGGTTAATCTTAATAATGAGGCCTGTGGTCAGAAGATCACAGGCTTTAACTATTTTTAGAAATATCTAAAAAAGCCGCAGGCATTATCAATCTAATGTCTGCGGCTTTTGTATCATTACTCTTCGGTTTTGCTTTCCTGATTTATAGGCGAATAGCTGATATTTACATCTATATCCTGTCTGTAGTTACCAAAGTTCTTACCGTAAATAGTAAGTCCTCCGACGTGCTCTGCATCGTCGGGAACACTCAGGCGAAAACGTATCTGGCTTTTATAGGTAAGCTTGAACTGGTCGATTGAAACATCCGATATCCTGAGTCCGTCAATGTAGGTTCCGTTGTGATTTATGACAAGGTTTTTCAGAAGACCGTACTGGTTCCAGTTCGGGTGCCACCAATCGGGGGTGAAAAGACCTTTAACGCCGCCAAAATCTCCGGGTGAAGTCCACATTCCGATGTTTGTTCCGTTTATATAGAAGTAAATGTCAGAAGGCCATGCATCATTGCAGCCGGGGGCTTCAGATCCGAGCTCCATTGAAAATGAAAGCTGGTCGATCTTCTGATCAGAAGGAATGAAATTCGGAACGATGTATTCAACATAGCCTCGCGTAAACCAGAGTATTTCTGCAGTTCCGCGATCCGGATGAGCAAAATACCTGGAGTCATCGACTTCACCGATAAGAGAAACCGGACTTGCAAGACCGCAGGTGGGATAAACATCATATTCACCATACTGTCCTACATTAATATGAGACCTGTATACGTTCTTATCTACAACTTCATTTCCTTTGAAATCTATTAATACAGAGTCAAGATGAACTGAACATATCTTCTGATTGCCGTGTCCGCTGGCCTCCTGGGAAACGGAAACAATACCGCATTCTTCCAGCTTTTTGATATGACTGGTCAGGGCACCGTTTGTGATTTTTAAGCTTGAAGCGAGTTCGTTCATATTCATGTGGTCGTTTTCAAGCAATGTTTTAACTATTTCTATACGAATGTCAGATCCGAGAGCCTTGAAAAAACTCCGTCCGTCTTCTATTGATTTTAGATGGATCATTTAATGCCTCCGCCATTTAAGACTTTACTAAACTAAAATAATTATAAGGTTGAATTTTAAATAAATCAACCACATTTTAGAAAAAACAAATTTATTTTAATTAAATCTAAAATATATATTGACATCCAACTGTCTAAATGATATATTGACAACATAAAAAAGCAAAGCACCAATAAAATTAAACAAAGTGCACAAAAACAATTTAAGAAATTTGTTTATTTATTTTGGAAATTGCTAAAGAAATTTAATGAAAACTAAATGGTTTATGTTAAAAGGAATTAGTAGAAGGAAAAAGGAGGAATTTCAGAAATGAAAAAGAAACTGGTGAGCACATTGTTGGCCGCAGCGCTGGCAGCATCGCTTCTTAGCGGATGCGGAGAGGTAAACGCACCTGAGAGCGGAACAGCTGCAGCAACCGGAGAGGAAGCAACAGCTGAAGGCGGAGAGGCATCTGCTGCTGAGGGCGAAGGCGAAGCAGAGGCTGAGGCAGTAACAACTGTCGGACCTGACAGTGGTACACACATGGAAATGTGGTCTTTCGTAGAAGCACACAATACCTTCTATGCAAAGATGCTTGATAAATGGAATGAAGAGAACCCTGACAGACAGATCCAGATAACATTCACAACCTATCCTTACAGCGATATGCATCAGAAACTGATCATGTCACTTCAGGCAGGAACAGGTGCACCGGCACTCTGTGACGTAGAGATGGGACAGGTTCCTAATGTATATGAAGGTGTTGATCAGTGGCTTTACCCCTTAGATGATGCAATGGCACCTTATGCATCAGACATGCTTCAGTCAAGACTTGATGCATACAAGGGCGAGGACGGAAATCAGTACGGCGCACCTTTCCATGTAGGAGCTACAGTAATGTACTGGAACATGGCAGAACTTGAGAAATATGGAATCACTCAGGAAGATGTAGATGCTGTTGAGACCTGGGATGATTACACAGCACTTGGTAAGAAATACATCGAAACAAGAGCAGAAGAAGGAAAATACTTCACATGCCTTGATACAGCAGGAACAGACTGGATCTGGCTCGCTATGGCTGAGTACGGCGAAGACTGGACAGGCGGATTCAACGGAGAGGCAAATGTAGAGCTTGATTCCGTTAAAAAGATGCTTAACATGCAGGTTGAATGGCTCAACGATGGCATCGCAGAAGTTTCACCCGATGGACACATCGATCTTGAGGCAGGTTACCAGAACATCCTTGATAAGAATGTGGTTTGCTTCCCTAAGGCAATGTGGTACATGAGCAGATTTAAGAATTACATGCCTGAGGAAAAGGGTAACTGGTACATCACAAAGTGTCCTGTATTTGAAGCAGGTCAGAATTGCTCAGTAGGTATCGGCGGAACAGGTACAGTTGTTACACAGCAGGCTCCTGATACAGCACTTGCAGCAGATTTCCTCTGCTACGCAAAGATGTCACCTGAAGGCGAAAAGCTTATCTGGGAAGACCTTGGATTTGATGTATGCAACACTTCTCTCTGGGCAGATGAAGAGTTTGCACATGATGATTCAAACTATTACAACACATTCTTCCGCAACTATCCTTATGACGTACTTAACGGAATCAAGGATCAGATCGGAACAATTATGACAGTATCAATCAGCCCGACGATCAATGAGCAGGTATGCAACACAACTCTCAATCAGATATTGGAAGAGGGCGTAAGCGTAGATGATGCTTTGGCAGAAGCTCAGGATGCAGTAGAACTTGAGCAGTAAGCCGGTCTAGTAAGGAATAAGGGCGTTGCGTTCAAAATAAAGCAGCGCCCTTTAATGATTTGAAGGGAGAATCAGTGCGATGAAGATAAAGAAATTTTTATATTCGCAGAAAACAGCACCATACGTCTTTGCACTTCCGTTTATTTTAAGCTTTTTAATATTCTGGATATATCCTCTTTGCAGTGCGATGGTAATGAGCACACAGGATATAGGTGCAGTAACAACAGAATTTGTTGGATTTAAGAACTATTCAAAGCTTTTGAAAGATTCAGTCTTTCATACAGCAATGCTTAACAGCTTTCAGTACATGGTATTTTCCTGTCTCCTGCTGATCCCTTTCCCACTTCTCTATGCGGTTATGATGGACAGCAACCTTGTTAAGGCAAAGGGACTCTGGAAGGCACTTTTATATGTGCCGGCACTTACATCAGTTGTTATATCCGGTACACTTTTCAGACTTATGTTTTCAGAGTACAGCACAGGTCAGCTGAATGTTCTGATGAGCTTCTTCGGACTTCCGGCAATGAAATGGCTTAAGATCAAATGGACTTCTGAAATCGCACTGCTTCTGCTTTGCTGCTGGAGATGGACCGGCGTAAATATGCTTTATTTCCTTTCAGGACTTAAATCCATAGATAAGTCGCTCTATGAATCAGCTGATATCGACGGAGCAACACCCTGGCAGAAATTTATTTATATCACAATACCGCTTCTTAAACCTACAACTATATACGTACTTACAATAAGTATTTATGCAGGTCTGTCAATGTTCCTTGAAAGCTTCATGCTCTGGTCAGGAAATAACTCACCTCATAATATCGGTCTTACTATAGTAGGTTACCTCTACAAGAGAGGAATAGAGAAGGACGATATGGGATATGCATGTGCGGTCGGTGTAGTACTTATGGCGATCGGACTTACTATAAACTTTATACAGCTTGGATTTAACGGTACACTTAAGAGTAAAGGGGAGGACTAAATATGGCATCGACAGATTCTGTAACTTCCGGCGGAATGAAAGTAAAAAGAACCGTAGGAAGCATAATTTCTACAGCAGTATTTGCGATAATAAGCGCATTTATATGTTTCCCCCTGATCGCAGGACTTATAGCTTCGTTCAGACCGGGTCGTGAACTTATAAGAAAAGGACTCAGTATAAATCTTGATTTTTCAACGATGAACCTGAATAACTACAATTACCTTTTCTGTGGGAATGCGGATTCAATGAAATACTGGATGTGGTTCAAGAACAGTATGGTTCTTACCATTGTTACGGTAACACTTACATTATTAATATGTTTCTTTGTTGCCTACAGTATAACAATGTATAAGTTTAAGCTTCAGAAGGTTATCTTCATACTTGTTATAGCAACAATGATGGTTCCTTTCGAGATCCTTATGCTTCCTTTATATAAGGAAATGATAGCAATGAATCTCGTAGACAGCATGGCGGGTGTAATACTTCCGGGTCTCTGTGCACCTTCGACCATATTCTTCTTCCATCAGTATATGAAGTCTCTTCCTAAAGAGCTTCTTGATGCAGCAAGAATAGACGGCGCAAATGAGTATTTCATCGCGGTCAAGATAATGATGCCTATCGCAAAGCCTGCCTTCTCAGCTATGGCGATCCTTTGTGCAATGGGCGCATGGAATAATATGCTCTGGCCTTTGATGATCTTCAGAAGTGCAAATAAGTTCACACTTACAATTGGTCTGAACACATTGCTCACACCTTACGGAAATAACTACGATATGCTCATCGCAGGCTCAATGATGGCGATCGTTCCGATACTTGTTTTATTCTTAATGTTCCAGAAATACATAGTTGATGGTATGACAGCAGGTGCTGTAAAGGGTTAAGGAAAAGGAAAAGGAAAATGAAAAGATTAGTTATAAATACTATAGATAAAAAATCAAAGATCAATAAAGAAATCTACGGTCACTTTTCAGAGCATCTCGGAAGATGTATCTATGAAGGACTCTATGTTGGAGAAAATTCAGATATTCCGAATAAAAACGGAATGAGAACAGATGTGGTCGAGGCTCTTAAAAAGATGAAGCTTCCGGTCCTCAGATGGCCGGGCGGCTGCTTTGCAGATGAATATCACTGGAAAGACGGCATTGGACCTAAGGAAAACAGAAAAAAGATGATCAATACCCACTGGGGCGGTGTTACAGAAGACAACAGCTTCGGTACACATGAGTTCTTTGAACTCTGCGATCAGCTTGGCTGCGAGCCTTATGTAAATATGAATGTTGGCTCCGGTTCTGTACAGGAAATGAGCGAATGGGTTGAATATATCACCTTTAAGGGCGTTTCTCCCATGGCGGACCTTCGTGAGAAGAACGGACGCAAGGATCCCTGGGATCTTAAATTCCTCGGTGTCGGCAACGAGAACTGGGGCTGCGGCGGAAACATGAGACCCGAGCATTACGCAAACGAGTACAGAAGATATGCTACCTACTGCAGAAATTACGCAGGAAACAATCTTTACAAGATCATGGGCGGCCCTAATGTAGATGATTACAACTGGACAGAGATGACAATGAAGACCATCGGCAAGAGAGGAACTTATCCTAAGGATCTGATCAGCGGAATTTCTCTTCATTATTATGTACATCCTAATGGCTGGGAGCATAAGGGATCTGCTACGAACTTTGACAGGGATGAGTATTACAGAACTATCAGAAAAGCTTATTATATAGACGAGCTTATCCGCAGACATTCAGATATCATCAATCAGTATGATCCCGATAAGGAGATCGGCCTCATAGTTGATGAATGGGGTGCCTGGTATGAAGTAGAGCCGGGAACAAATCCGGGATTCCTCTATCAGCAGAATACAATGAGAGACGCAATAGTTGCTGCTGTCAGCCTGAATATCTTTAATAAGCATTCAGACCGCGTAAAGATGGCAAATATCGCACAGCTTGTAAACGTGCTTCAGTCGGTTATCCTTACAGACGGCGAGGATATGCTTCTCACACCTACCTATCATGTATTTGAGATGTATAAAGAGCATCAGGATGCAATGCTTCTCGGCAGCTTTATTGAGAACGAGACTATCGGAACAGAGAACGAGAAGATAGCAATGCTTTCAGAGTCTGCTTCAATGGCAGAGGATGGCAGCATCAATCTTACACTTGTAAATGCATCTGATGACAAGGCAGAGGAAGTTAAGGTCATCACAGTTGAGCATAAGGCAGAAAAGGTTGAAGGCCGTATCATCACAGCCGAGATGCATGAATATAACGATTTCAGCAGCAAGAACAAGGTAAAGGCTGAAGATTACACAGACTTTAAGATTGAGAGCGACGGGATCACACTGAAAGTTCCTGCAATGAGTGTTATTAATTTAAGGATCGGATAATTATGGAAGAATTGCTCAGAAGCTGTAAACAATGCTTCATATATAAAGAAGCAGATGAAAAACTTAAGACGGATTTTGCGATGCTGATAAACGGCATCCCGAAAAATGAGAGAGTATCTCCGAGAGTTTACGATGAAAGACTCGGGAACTGTGCGGAATGTGATTTCCTTCTTGAGGGAACCTGTCGTGCCTGCGGATGCTTCGTGGAACTCAGGGCAGCTTCTAAAGCTTCTAAATGTCCTAAGAAAAAATGGTAAAGTTAAAAGAAACTATTGCACGATTTTTAGCAATATGATATATTATTCGGGTATGTGGCAAATTATGTCCATACCCGAATTTTACTTTAAAAAACAGGCGTGTCTTTCCATAACGGTGCTGCATTTACAGAAGCAGTTGAAAAAAAGATATGCCGACGCATCAACCGTAGGAGGTAATCAAATGAGCGTTATTTCAATGAAACAGTTACTTGAAGCAGGTGTGCACTTCGGACACCAGACCAGAAGATGGAACCCTAAGATGGCTCCTTACATCTACACCGAGAGAAACGGTATCTATATCATCGACCTTCAGAAGTCTGTAGGCATGGTTGACGATGCTTACAATGCAATCGGCGATGTAGTAGCTAACGGCGGTACTATCCTTTTCGTTGGTACAAAGAAGCAGGCTCAGGATTCTATCAAGTCTGAGGCAGAGCGTTGCGGTATGTACTATGTTAACGAGAGATGGCTCGGTGGTATGCTCACAAACTTCAAGACTATTCAGTCAAGAATAAAGAGACTTAAGGAAATCGAGACAATGTCTCAGGACGGAACTTTCGACGTACTTCCCAAGAAGGAAGTTGCACTTCTTCAGAAGGAGTGGGACAAGCTTGAGAAGAACCTCGGTGGTATCAAGAACATGAAGAAGATCCCTGATGCTATCTTCGTTGTAGATCCTAAGAAAGAGAAGATCTGCGTACAGGAAGCTCACAAGCTCGGCATCAAACTTATCGGTATTGCTGATACAAACTGCGATCCTGAGGAACTTGATTATGTTATCCCTGGTAACGATGATGCTATCCGTGCAGTAAAGCTTATCGTTTCTAAGATGGCTGACGCTGTTATCGAGGCAAATCAGGGTACAGCAGCAGTTGAGGCTGAGGCATCTGAGGAAGTTGCTGAAGAGGCATAATCATCGAACATAAGTAACTTATACAAACAAGGAGAATATAGCGATGGCAATCACAGCAAAGCAGGTAAAAGATTTAAGAGAGATGACCGGCGCAGGAATGATGGACTGCAAAAAGGCTCTTACAGCTTGTGACGGAGATATGGACAAGGCAGTAGAGTTCCTTCGTGAGAAGGGCCTTGCCGGTGCTCAGAAGAAGGCTGGACGTACAGCAGTTGAAGGCCTTTCAGTTACTGCAGTATCTGAGGACGGAAAGACAGCTTCTGTAGTAGAAGTTAACTGCGAGACAGACTTCGCAGCAGGTTCAGATCCTTTCAAAGAGTTCGTAAACGATGTAGCAGCTCAGGCACTTGCTTCTGATGCAGCAGATGTTGATGCTCTTCTCAATGAGAAGTGGATCAAGGATCCTTCAGCTACAGTAGCTGACGAAGTTGCTATTCAGGTTGGTCAGAAGATCAGAGAGAATATCAAGATCCGTCGTTTCGCTAAGCTTGAGGAGCAGAACGGTTTCGTAGCTGCTTACGTTCACGCTGGCGGTAAGATCGGTGTTCTTGTAGATGTTGAGACAGACGTTGTTAACGATGCTGTTAAAGAGATGGGTAAGAACGTAGCAATGCAGGTAGCAGCTATGAACCCTCAGTACATCAGCGAAAATGATATCTCTGACGAGGAGAAGGTTCACTTAAAGGGTCTTACAGTTGACAGTGCATTAAATGATCCTGCTTCTCTTCCTAAGCCTATCCTTAACGGTCTTATCGAGAAGGCTGTAAGCGAGAAGCTTTGGAGCGATGAAGATATTGCTATTTACGAAGAGAAGAAGAGCAACATGAACTATCTCTTCAACTTCCTTTCAAAGGAAGCTGCAGCAAAGCTTGCAGAGCTTGCTCTTGCAGATAAGGCTGCTATTTCAGAAAATAAGATTTTTGCAGGTCTTGTACAGGGACGTGTTTCCAAGCAGTACAAGGAGCTCTGCCTTGCAGATCAGGCATATGTAAAGGCTGAGGACGGTAAGCAGTCTGTTCAGAAGTACATTGACGAAGTTGCAAAGGCTAATGGCGCAAAGATCGTTATCAAGAATGTAGTTCGTTTCGAGACCGGCGAAGGCATGGAGAAGAAGGAAGAGGACTACGCAGCAGAGGTTGCAGCAGCAGCCGCAGCAGCTAAGAACTAAATTAAAAGCGAGGGTTTTCCCTTGCAGCTAATATAGAGAAAGGCAGGGATATAGCATGGTTTATAATCCCTGCCTTTTTTGCGAAGGAAAAAGTTGATGTTTATTTTATCCCGTCCGTTTTGCGAAGGTATAATGATTGCGCTTTTTGGAGGCTTGATATCCAAAAAGAGACCGGAGGCACGGAGCCTTTTTATGGGAATCTGCGTACTGGCTGAAATTGCATCTGTACTTTCGCTTTATATTTTTGTAGAAAATTCCAGTTATTTTTTCTGGCATCCATATATCGTTTTTTTGATCGCCAACATAGCTGATCTGGCGGTATACGAGAGAGGTCGCAGGGGAGCAGGAGAGGCTTTTGGAGAAAAGCTTTTGCTCTGGCCTTTATTTATTATTCCGATAATTTCAGCTTTTATAATGTGCACCGGATGGCTTATAAAACTCTATTGGAAAAATATTTTTGTATTTTTTGGAATAAAATAAAAGGAAAAATGAGTTTTTTGCCGAATATATATATGAGAGAGTATCGGAAAAAATAAAAGATGATCTGACATACAGTTGTGGCAAGCGACCGGTTTATGTCAGATTACAAGCTGTGTTATTGTAGGAGGATAATAATACGCTCATACGAGAAGAAATCGAGGAAAGAGAAAGAGAAATACTGAGCCCGTATGCATGCCATTCGGCTGATACAAAGGGACGAAAACATCCTATAGAGGAATGCGATATAAGAACTGCATTTGCAAGGGATAGAGACAGGATCATTCATTGCAAGGCGTTCAGGCGTCTCAAGGACAAGACTCAGGTGTTTTTAACTCCGCAGGGAGATCATTACAGGACACGTCTGACACATACGCTCGAAGTTTCACAGATTTCGAAAACTATAGCTAAATCGCTCAGATTAAATGAAGACCTGACTGAGGCCATTGCTTTGGGGCACGATCTCGGACATACTCCATTTGGGCATGCCGGAGAGAGGGCTTTGAACAGAGCCTGCAGTGAGGGGTTTATGCATGCAGAGCAGTCAGTCAGGGTAGTCGAGGTTTTAGAAAATAACGGTAAAGGTCTCAATCTGACGGCAGAGGTGATAGACGGAATACGAAATCACCGTACTACAGGTAACCCTTCTACACTTGAGGGGAAAGTAGTGCAGCTTTCCGATAAGATCGCATACATCCATCACGATATGGATGATGCACTGAGAGCCGGTATTTTGAAAAGTGATAAAGTACCGAAAAGTATTATGAATGTGCTGGGTGAGACCACAGGACAGCGTCTGGAGACGATGATCCGTGATGTTATCTATACAAGCAGAGGAATTAACGATATAAAAATGTCGAAAGAAGTTAATGAGGCGATGAAAGCGCTCCGAAAATGGATGTTCAAATTCGTCTATACCAACAAGACCGCAAAAAGTCAGGAGGGAAAGGCGGAATATCTTGTAGAGACGCTCTATTATCACTTTCTTACACACTTTGACATAATACCTGATGAATATAAAATGCTGATCGAGAGGAAAGAAAAAAAGGAAGTCGTCATTGCCGATTACATTTCATCAATGACGGACAGGTATGCTATAAGCACCTATCACGATCTTTTTATTCCTATCCCGTGGATGGTGGTGTAAGCAGATGTATTATCCTGATGAGATTATAGAAGAAATCAGATCAAAAAATGATATAGTTGACGTTATCGGGAGTTATGTACAGTTAAAGAAAAAAGGAGGATATTTCTTTGGAATATGTCCTTTTCATTCTGAGAAGTCACCTTCGTTTTCGGTAACACCGGGAAAGCAGATATATCACTGCTTTGGATGCGGAGTAAGCGGAAATGTCATAACTTTCATAATGAATTATGAAAACTGCAGTTTTCCGGAGGCAGTAAAGATCCTTGCAGATAAGGCGGGAGTTAAACTTCCGGAGGCAGAATATTCAGAGGAAGCAAAGAGAAAAAATCACGAAAGACAGAGACTTTTTGAAATACAGAAAGAAGCCGCAGGCTTTTATTATAAGACACTGAGGAGCCACGAAGGCGAAGTCGGCATGAAGTATTTTATTGAAAGAAAGCTTTCAAGAGAAACCATGCAGAGCTTTGGACTTGGATTTTCAGGGAAAAGCGGTCATGTGATAGCCTATCTTAAATCGAAGGGTTATACAGAAAATGAACTGATGAAATCAGGACTTGTAAACTTTGATGAAAAGCGTGGAATGTCCGATAAATTCTGGAATCGTGTCATGTTTCCCATAATGGACGTTCAGAACCGTGTCATAGGCTTTGGCGGCAGAGTTATGGGTGATGGTAAGCCTAAATACCTGAACTCGCCTGAAACAGCCATTTTTGAAAAGGGAAAGAACCTTTATGGGCTGAATGCTGCAAGGCGCACAAGAAAAGGTTATATGATAGCCTGCGAAGGCTATATGGATGTTATAAGCCTTCACCAGGCAGGATTCACGGAAGCAGTTGCTTCGCTGGGAACGGCCTTTACGCCGGAACATGCAAGGATACTTAAGAGATACACAAATGATATAAGACTTACCTACGATTCGGATGAAGCCGGAATAAAGGCAGCGCTCAGGGCGATACCGATCCTTAAGTCAGCGGGGATAAGTTCAAGGATAATTCATATGGAACCTTATAAGGATCCAGATGAATTTATAAAAAATCTTGGAGCCGAGGAATTTCAGAAAAGAATAGATTCGGCAGAAAACAGCTTTTTCTTTGAGATTTCGGTTAAGGAAAAAGCATTTGACATGAATGATCCCGATGGTAGAACTAGATTTGAGGAAGCGGTCGCA
>JAIKZC010000072.1 GCA_024682575.1 Lachnospiraceae bacterium
GAAAGAACCATCATAGCCAGCAAAGCTGACGATATCGAAGTATCTATTGAGAAAGACCGCATAAAAATGGTTGTTATAAAGAATTTCACATGAATGTAAAATAAAATCACCATACGGTTATTTCAGCTTCATAAAGGAGAAGTTATGAGCTCAGAAAGAAGCGAAAAAAAGAATCAAGCCAACTCCGGATATGATAATGATTCAAAAAAGGAATTGTTTGACCAAAAACAACTTCAATTCGTCCTGTCAATGATGGGAGATGCCCTTTGTATAACAAACAGCAATGGAAGGCTTGTTTATGCCAATCCGGCTGCAGCCCAGCTGCTTGAAATATCCCAACAGGATGACATTGGTAAACGATTCTGGGAAGTTATTCCTTTTGTTGAACGAAATGACGAATTTATCCAGACTTTTTTAGATGCTTTCCGGGCTGCTGGTATCTATCAGCAGAAAATGGTTGATTATGAAAATATAAATGGAAAGATACTTAAGCTTCGCATCAGCATAACTCACTCAGATCTCATGGGAGGCATTTTTATATTGCTTATCAGCGATCTGACAGAACTCGCAAAAGTCCGTACCGCCTTCAAAAGATATACATCTCCGCAGATTGCCCAATATGTTCTCTCAAGCGAAAAGGGCGAACAACAGGGCGGTGATTCAAGGGAAGTTACAATCCTTATGAGTGACATCAGGGGCTTTACCGCATTGAGTGAAAAACTTGATGCCCAGCCTCTCATCACTATGTTGAATCACTATTTTGAAAAAATTGTAGAGATCATAGCAAAATATAAGGGTACAGTCACTGAATTTTTGGGTGACGGTATCTTTGTGGTCTTTGGAGCCCCGGAAGATGACCCGCTTCACGCATCCCACGCAGTTCACTGCGCTGTTGAAATGCAAAACGCGATGGCCGATATCAACGAATGGAACCTCCACGAAAACTATCCCGAGATTGAAATGGGCATCGGAATACACAGCGGTATAGCCGCTGTCGGAAATCTTGGCTCTGCACGCACTATGAAATACGGCTGTATAGGAAAAACCGTAAATCTTGCCGGTAGACTTGAAGGCATGACCATCGGCGGTCAGATAATCATATCCGAAGCTGTCCGTGACAGGATTGATGAGCCATTGATCATCGATTTTGAAGAAAGCTTTCTCCCCAAGGGTTCTCTTACCGAAATGTCTGCCCTCAGCGTAAGCGGCATTGGATCCGCATTACTTTCCATTTCACAGGAACCCGGACTCCCGTGCAGATCAGACCTCACTCCGGTAGGAATAGAATTTCATCTGCTAAAGGGCAAAACCGTGGAATCTGCCCGTCACAACGGAACAATAACCGGTTTTTCAGAGAATCGCCGTTTTGTCTGGCTTCAGACTGAGATCCTGCTTGAAAAACACCAGAATATCCTGCTGCATTTAGGAAACGGTATATACTGCAAGGTTATCGATATAAAGGATCAGTCCTATATCATCTGTCTCACTCCCAAACCCGATAACCTTGATGAATTGCTTCAGACTGTGCTGAATGCAGGCCAGTAAGTCAGCAGCGCCCAGCTTATCAAAGTCATGGCTGCGATGACAACTATTGTCATCTTCCACCCTTCTCTAAGCATGTAATTCGGTCTGAGACCGTATCCGACGGGTACGGCTCTGATCGAAGTCGGAAGCATATATGAAAGATTTACTCCGATAGATGCTATATAAATATATGGTATCGGATTCTTACCAATTCCCTGTATTATCGAGATCACTATCGGCATTGCAACTGCTGCCGTAGCTGTATTACTCGTCACATCTGACATGAGGACCGTAACTGTTATAATGACCAGAATTGTTACGAAACCGCCCTTCATTCCCATTCCTGAAATCGCCGTTCCTATATTTTCAGTTGCCCCGGAGCCGCTTATCAATGTTCCGACCGCAAGTCCTCCGGCAAAAATATAGAGAAGCTCCCAGACTATCCTCGTCTGAACAAATCTCCAACGCAAAAGAGTTTTACCATCTTCTTTTTTAATAAGAAAACTTAGTATCGCAAAAATTATAAATACATAGGCCGGTTTAAGTCCCGGAAGGATATCCTGATAAAGCTGTCTTGTAAAAGAAAGAACCGTGGCAATGATAAACATTGCAAGCGACCATTTTTCTTCCGGCTTCATTGGAGGAAGGTTCCTGCATTCCTTCTCAAAATATTCTTTTGAGCGTCCAAGTACTTCATGTTTTGGCACATCTCTCAGCATAAATATTATGTTAACCAACAGTAAAAGGAGCATTATCGGTAAAAATCTCAATACCCAGTTTATATAAATATATTCCTGTCCTGTGATTTCTTCGAGATAGCTGATAGTTACAAGGTTCATCGCACCTCCGAGCGGCGAGGCCAGTCCTCCGACACCTGTTCCATACGCTACATAGAGTAAAAGTTTCGAGCCCTTTGAGCTTTCTGCAATATCTTTTTCGCCCGCATATTTAAGCATTGAAACCGCGATAGGAGTGATCGTTGCACATACTACTGCATTTGGCAGAACAGTCGACAGAAAGGTTGACAAAAGAAACCAGAAAACGAGCTGTGTCCGAAATCCGCTTCCAACCGTCATTAAGAATCTTGACGCGATCCTTTTATCAAGTCCGGTTTCTTCCCAGGATACCATCATTATAGATGCCCCCAGCAGGAGCAGTATCGTCTCCGATGCATAGTTCGCGATCACATCTTTCATATCCGTGATCTGCAGAACCGCGTTTATCGCTATCGGCAAAAAGGCCGTGACCGCATAATCAATAGGTCCGGTCACCCACCAGTAAGCCATCCAGGCTACCGTTCCGACTGCTGCCCTGCTCTTGAACTCAGCAAAAATCGAAGCGGGCAGAAAGAAAGTAAACAATATCATTAATAAAGGTCCAACAACAAGATTAATTCTTCTTTTATGTTTTAACATAGTTCCATCCTTGCCTTAATAATTATTTCAATAAATAATTATAGTTCAGTTTTATTTTTTTGAAAACTCTCATCGGTTGACATTATAATTCAATGAATATATAATGTATTTCCGATTTAAGAATAAATAATGACAGTTCATTTGTACCTTCCTGTCAATAAACAAAACCAGGACTACTATATTTCATTTGTATTTTTAAAATTATGAAAGAGTAGCTCTGCAGTTTTGCAGGGCTTTTTTATTTGGAGAAATCAGTTATGTATTTTATTAAATCAGAAGACAGTTTTGATGCGGCTCATTTTCTTAAAGATTACGAGGGAAAATGCAGCAATATCCACGGCCACCGCTGGAGAGTCATCGTAGAAGTAAAACAGGAAAAATTAAGCGAAGAAAAGCAGACCCGCGGAATGGTCTTTGATTTTTCAGACTTAAAAAAACTTATCAAGGGACTCTGCGATAATTTCGATCACAGTTTTATATATGAAGAAAATTCATTAAAAGAAAAAACTGTTGCGGCACTTAAAGAAGAAAATTTCCGACTTATAGAAGTTCCTTTCAGACCGACAGCCGAAAATTTTGCAGCATATTTTTATAAAGAAATAAGATCAAAAGGATATGACCTGCACCGTGTTGAAGTTTACGAAACTCCAAACAACTGCGCAGCGTACGAAGAGTAATAAGAGATATGAAAGTTGTAGAGAAATTTATAAGTATTAACGGTGAGGGCTGCAGAGCCGGTGAGCTCGCAGTTTTCGTAAGATTCAAGGGCTGCAATCTCCGCTGCAGCTATTGCGATACGGCATGGGCATACGAAGCAGACTGTGCTTTCGAGGAAATGACTCCGGAAGAAATTTATGAATATATAAAAAGCACCGGTGTCCGGGACGTCACTCTTACCGGAGGGGAACCCCTTCTGCAAGCGGATATGGATAAGCTTTTGGCGATCCTCATGAAAGATGATTTCTTAAGGGTTGAGATCGAAACCAACGGTGCGGTTGATTTGGCTCCTTTTTCAAAAGAAAATCGTCCCGTATTTACCATGGATTACAAGCTCCCATCAAGCGGTTGGGAAAAAAGCATGATCCACAGCAATTTCAATATCTTAAATGAAAACGATACCGTTAAATTTGTTTCCGGAAGCATTGAGGATTTAAATAGGGCAAAAGATCTGATCGATGAATATGACCTTCTCCATAAATGTCATGTTTATTTCAGTCCTGTTTTCGGCTCGATCGAGCCTGTTGAGATTGTAAATTTCATGATCGATAATAAAATGAACGAAGCAAGAATTCAGATCCAGATGCACAAGATTATCTGGGATCCTGATAAGAAAGGAGTTTAAGTTGATAGATACCAAAGCAATCGAAGAACATATACGCGGTATTCTTGTCGCCCTCGGAGATGATCCCGAGCGTGAGGGACTTAAAGATACTCCGAAACGCGTGGCAAAAATGTATGAAGAAGTTTTTGCCGGCATGAATTATACAAACCATGAGATCGCCGAGATGTTTGATAAAACTTTCGAGGATGGCCTGGATGGAACTGACGAGTCTTCAGAAAACACCGGAAAAGTCGTAGTCATGAAAGATATAGATATCTTCTCCTACTGCGAACATCATATGGCTTTAATGTATGACATGAAGGTTAATGTGGCTTATATTCCAAACGGTAAAGTGATCGGTCTTTCAAAGATCGCGCGTGTTTGTGATATGGTCGGCCGCCGCCTCCAGCTTCAGGAAAAGATTGGCAAAGACATCGCCGATATCATAAGCGAGATCAGCGGAACAGATAATGTCGCAGTTACGATCGAGGGCTGCCACAGCTGCGTTACAGCCCGCGGCATCAAGAAAACAAATACAAAGACATTTACCGCAGAATTACGCGGTCAGTTCAAAACTGATCCGAGTTTACAATTATACTTAAAATAAAGTGAGGACTTAATATGAAGGCAATGGTTTTATGCAGCGGCGGAGTTGACTCCACTACTGCACTCGGAATGGCAGTAAAAAAATACGGAAAAGATAATGTAATAGCGCTTTCTGTTTCATATGGTCAGAAGCACGATAAAGAAGTTCAGGCTGCTAAGGATGTCGCTGAATATTATGGCGTTGAACAGTTATTCTTGGACCTCAGCAAGATATTTCAATACAGCAACTGCTCTCTCTTAAAGCAGTCTGAATCAGAAATTCCTGAAGAAAGTTATGCTGAGCAGATAAAGGAAACTAATGGAGAAAAGCCTGTAACTACTTACGTTCCTTTCAGAAACGGTCTATTTCTTTCATCTGCAGCAAGCATCGCATTAAGTAAAGATTGCAGTGTTATCTATTACGGCGCACATGCCGATGATTCTGCAGGTTTTGCTTATCCGGACTGCTCACCGGTATTTAATAATGCTATGAATGAGGCGATCTGGGAAGGCTCGGGACATCAGCTTAAAATTGAGGCACCTTTTGTAAATATCAACAAAGCTGAAGTTGTAAAGATCGGCCTTGAGCTCGGAGTTCCCTATGAACTTACCTGGTCCTGCTACGAGGGCGGCAACGAGCCCTGCGGAAAATGCGGAACCTGTATCGACAGAGCTGCAGCCTTTGCAGCTAACGGCGTAGAAGATCCTGCTCTTAAAAAGGAGAAATAAATGAGAGATATAGAAAAAGAAAACTTAACTTTACTTGGAAATAAAGGTGTAAAATACGACAGCGAATACAATCCGAATATACTTGAGACTTTCATGAACAAGCATCCGCAGCACGACTATTTCGTAAAATTCAACTG
>JAIKZC010000118.1 GCA_024682575.1 Lachnospiraceae bacterium
GGGATGAAGACAGAGTGCGTCGTTACAAATATAGAAAACGGTAAGGCAGAGTATTTAAGTGAATATTCTGATTTTGAACGCCTTATGAAAATTTGCAGAGCGTCATCAACACTTCCGTTTGCTGCTGATCCAGTGAAATTAGATGGTCGGATTTATATGGATGGCGGACTGGCAGATTCCATTCCTTACGGAAGGGCAATAATGCTGGGTTATAAAAAAGTAGTTGTTATAGCTACAAGAGAAGCCGGATACAGAAAAGATCCTGAAAACAAATTTGCCGCTCTTATAAAAAAGAAATTTGCTGAATATCCAAAACTTGTAAGGGCAATCCTTTCAAGACCTGCTGTTTATAACAGACAGATGAGCATAATGGAAAGGCTGGAAAATGAAGGTCGTCTTTTCGTGATCCGTCCGAGCGAGAAGGTGGTTGGACGTACAGAGCAGAATGTCCATAAGCTCGAGGCATTTTATGAACATGGTTATAATACAGCCGTTGATATTTATGATGATCTGATCACATGGCTTGAAAAATAATATAAGGAGACATTAATGCGTAAAATAGAAGATTTAACGACATATAGACTTATTAAAAAAGAGAATATCCCGGACCTTAATTCTATGGGCTATCTTTTGGAGCATGTAAAAACCGGTGCAAAGGTAATGCTTCTGGAAAATGATGATAAAAACAAAGTATTTACGATAGGATTCCGTACACCTCCTTTTGATTCTACAGGTACTCCGCATATTCTTGAGCATTCTGTACTTTGCGGATCAAAGAAATTCCCGGTGAAGGATCCTTTTCTTGAGCTTGCAAAGGGTTCATTGAATACTTTTCTTAATGCAATGACATATCCAGATAAAACTGTCTATCCGATAGCATCTGTCAATGACAAGGATTTCCAGAATCTTATGGATGTCTATCTCGATGCTGTTTTTCATCCTAATATTTACAGCAGAGAAGAGATCTTCAGGCAGGAGGGATGGCATTATGAAATGGAGAATGCCGATTCGCCTCTTACCATCAATGGAGTTGTTTACAATGAAATGAAGGGAGCTTTTTCTTCTCCTGATGACGTTTTATCGAGATTTATCTTAAACTCACTTTATCCCGATACACAGTATGCGGTAGAGTCAGGCGGAGATCCGGATGTTATACCTGAGCTTAGCTATGAAAAGTTTCTCTCTATGCATTCAAAATATTATCATCCGTCAAATTCCTACATTTATCTGTATGGAAATTGCGATATGGTTGAAAAACTTGAATGGATCGATAAGGAATATCTCTCTGAGTATGACAAAATTGAGATTGACAGCTCTATAAAAGTGCAGGCTCCTTTTGATTCAATGAAAACAGTTGAAAAGGATTATTCGATAGCTGCTGATGAATCGACAGAGCATAATACCTTCCTTTCATGGAATGTTTCAATTGGAAATAACCTTGATAAGATTAATTATCTTGCTTTCCAGATCCTTGAGTATGCGCTGCTTGATGTTCCGGGAGCACCGCTTATGCAGGCACTGCTTGATGAGGGCATTGGCTCTGACATTGATGGAAGCTATGATAATGGTATTTATCAGCCTTATTTCTCTGTTATCGCCAGAAAAGCAGATTATGAGCAGAAGGATAAATTCCTTCAGACTATCAGAAAAGTCCTTGAGGAACAGGTTAAAAACGGTATTGATAAAAAGGCTCTTCGTGCCGGGATCAATTCATTTGAATTCAGATACCGCGAGGCAGACTTCGGACATTATCCGAAGGGACTTATGTATGGTCTTCAGTCATTTGACAGCTGGCTTTATGATTCAAACGAACCATTTATCCATATTGCAGAGAATGACACTTTTGCAGAGCTTAAGAAGAGAGTTGACAGTGGCTGGTTCGAAGAACTGATCCAGAAATATCTTCTTGATAACAACTTTACATCGATGGTAATCCTTAAGCCTGTAAAGGGGCTTACAGAGAAACATGATGCTGAAGTTGCCGCAAAGCTTGCTGATTACAAAAATTCACTTTCAGCTGATGAGATCAATAAAATTGTAGAAGAGACTGCAGCTCTTAAGGCTTATCAGGATGAGCCAAGCAGCCAGGAAGAGCTTGAATCTATTCCTATGCTTACTATCGATGATATTGAAAAGTCAGCAGAAAAATTCGATAACAGTCCGATGACAGAGGATGGAACTCTTTTCCTTCATCATGATATATTTACCAATGGTATAGCTTATCTTGGATTAATGTTTAAGACAGATGGCATTCCTTCTGAGCTCACACCATATCTTGGTATATTTAAGAATCTTCTCTGTCAGATAGATACAGAAAATTACAGCTATAGTGACCTTAATAATGAGATCAATTTAGAAAGCGGAGGAGTAAATTTCTCTATCAGCACATACTCAGATATAAAAAATGATGGAAAATTTATTTCTACTTTTGAGGCAAGAGGAAAGTTTTTAGAGGATAAGCTTGGATTTGCTTTTGAGATCATTCCAGAAATTCTTTTTAAATCAAAATTTGATGATAAAAAGAGAATAAAAGAATCTCTCTTAATGCTTAAGAGCAGAATGGCATCTTCAATGATCTCGGCCGGACATTCTACAGCGGTTGCCAGAGCTGATTCGTATTTTTCAGCAACTTCTAAATATATAGATGAAGTAAATGGTATAACTTTCTATGATTGTGTATCTGATTATGCGGATAATTTTGATGACAAATATGAGGAGCTCGTCGAAAAAATCAATCGTGTAAAAGAAATTCTTTTCCATAAAGATAATCTAATGGTTGATTTTACAGGCTCAAAGGATGGATTCAAATTCGTTTCCGAAAAGGCTGCAGAATTTAAGAATAATTTGTCATCTGAAAAAGGTGAACGTGATAACTGGGTATTTAAGCCCGAGAATAAAAATGAAGGCTTTAAGACAGCTTCACAGGTTCAGTATGTTGCAAAGGCTGCTAATTTTAAGAAGTACGGCCTGCCGTATAACGGTGCCTTAAAAGTTCTTCAGGTTATGATGGGATATGATTATCTCTGGATGAACATCAGAGTTAAAGGCGGAGCATATGGATGTATGAGCGGCTTTACAAGATCCGGTGATAGTTACATGGTATCCTACAGAGACCCGCATCTTACGGAAACTATTGATATATACAATGGTGCGGCAGATTATCTGAAAGAATATGATGCTTCAGAAAGAGATATGACAAAGTATGTTATAGGTGCTATCAGCAATATGGATACACCTCTGAATCCTAAGGCAAGAGGCTTGAGAAGTCTTTCAGCATATTTAGGAAATTATACCTTTGAAGATGTACAGAAGGAACGTGATGAGGTTCTTTCCTGCAATGTAGAGACTATCAGAAGTCTTGCACCTTATGCTGCAGCTATTCGCGACAGCGAAGTAGTAGTTGCTGTAGGAAGTGAAGAAAAAATCCGAAATAATGAGGATATTTTCAAGTCAACAAGAACTTTGGCGTGATGTTAGAGGAGGATTTATATTGAGTCAGGAAAAAAGAGCCGGATTTGTAACTATAATCGGCCGTCCGAATGTTGGTAAATCAACACTTATGAACCATCTTATCGGAATGAAGCTTGCAATAACATCAAGAAAACCACAGACAACGCGTAAAAGAATGCAGACAGTTTATACTTCAGATGCCGGACAGATAGTATTTCTTGATACACCCGGTATTCATAAGGCTGCCAATGCTCTTGGTGAATACATGGACAGAGCAGCGATCAAGACCATAGAAGAAGTTGACTGTGTTCTTTGGTTAGTTGAACCGACTACATATATAGGTGCCGGAGAGCGCTACATAGTAGAAGTTCTCGAAAAGGCAAATGTACCGGTAATCCTCGTAATAAATAAAACTGATACGGTAAAAAAAGGTGAGATTCCTGCCGTTGTTGATGCTTATAAGGATTTAATGGATTTTAAGGAGATCATTCCTGTTTCCGCAAAGCATAGTATTGGCAAGGATGAACTTTTGAGTGCTGTATTTAATCTGCTTCCTTATGGTGAACCTTTTTATGATGAGGATACTGTAACAGATGAGACAGAGCGAAATATTGTTTCTGAGCTCATCAGAGAGCAGGCTCTTAGAAATCTCTCGGAAGAAGTACCTCATGGGATTGCGGTTGAAATTGACAGCATGAAAGACAAAAACGGCATGTATTTTATAGATGCCACTATATACTGTGAAAGAAATTCCCATAAGGGAATTGTCATAGGCAAGGGCGGGGCGATGTTAAAAAAAATAGGCACCGCTGCCAGAATAGAGGCGGAAAAACTTTTAGACTGCCGGGTTACTTTAAAATTATGGGTAAAGGTAAAAAAAGACTGGAGAAATGATGAAAAACAGATGCGTTTCTTTGGTTTTAATAAAAAGGACAATCAGTAAATGAGCGAGGCTGTAAAGCTCACAGGAATTATTCTGAGGGCAGTGGACTATTCCGAATATGACAGAAGGCTTGTGCTTCTTACCGCAGAGCGCGGTAAGATCACTGCCTTTGCACATGGTGTAAGAAGAAGCGGCAATCGTTTTATGGCTGCAACAGAGCCTTTTGCATTTGGTAATTTTTCACTCGGTGAAGGCAGAACAGCTTATAATCTCAGAGACGCTGAAATAACGAATTATTTCGAAGGGCTTCGAGGAAATCTTGAAGCCTATTATCTTGGCTCCTATTTTCTTGAACTTGCAGAATATTACACGAGAGAGAACAATGATGATCTGGAAATGCTGAAGCTTTTATATCAATCGCTTCGGGCACTTATATCCGGAAATTATGACAATTATCTCGTAAAAGCGGTTTATGAAATTAAAACATTGGTAGTTAATGGGGAGTTTCCCGGGATAATAAATGGTGTAGGACTTAAAGAAGGCACTGTGCATGCTATAAATTACATTTTTTCTTCTCCTGTAGAAAAGCTGTATAATTTTAAGCTTAGGGAGGATATTGAAAAAGAACTGAAATATGCCGCTGATATTTATACAGCAAGATTTATTCATTTCAGGTCTAAAAGTCTGGAAGTTATGCGGCTCCTATAGTATAAAAGAACTTTGCCTTGAAAATAATACAATAGTTTTATATAATGATTCTTTGGAATTGGGAATTTATCAAAAAATGATCAGAGGTAATTTTACGTGAGACGCAGAAGAAAGAGTAGACGACAGAAAATCAGGAGAATTCAGGCATATATTGCAAGAACGATTTTTCTTTTAATCCTACTTGCGGCTGTATTGCTTATCTTTTTTGGAGGCAGAAGCCTGATCCGTAAGGTTAGTTCAGCTTTTTCCGGCCCTGCCGTTTCAGGAAATTCTATTAAAATATCTAAATCAGGTGTGATCAAAGAAACTATATACGAGGATTTCGATACTGAAAAATACAGTGAAGAAGAGCTCGAGAAAATGGTTAATGATACGATAGCGGAATATAATAATGATTCGGAAGAAAAGGATGCAGTCAAGTTATCCAGTCTGAAGATAAAAAACGGAAATGCGATAATGGTAATGGAATACGCAAGTCCGGAAGTTTATACTGACTTCAATAATATTCCTTTAACTATTTCCGAATCAGATGATGGAACAAAACTGTCTCTTAATATGGATGTATCGGTAATAACGCCTTCCAAGATAAAGGATTCATCCGGAAATGTTGAAATAACAGATTCAAAAGTCGCAATTGTTAAGGAAGGAAGCAGTGATTCCTATATCATATATTGATTTTGCTATATAAATAAATTTATTTATTAAATTCTATTATAATGAGGAGATTTCAAAATGGAAAAAACGATGGACAAGATTGTCACATTGGCAAAAGGACGTGGATTTATCTATCCCGGCTCTGAGATTTACGGTGGTTTGGCTAATACATGGGATTATGGTAATCTCGGTGTTGAGCTTAAAAACAACGTAAAGAAAGCATGGTGGCAGAGATTTGTTACCGGCAGCAAATACAATGTCGGTGTTGACTGTGCTATTCTTATGAATACTCAGACTTATGTGGCTTCAGGTCATATTAAATCATTCTCTGATCCTCTTATAGATTGTAAGGAATGTCATGAACGTTTCAGAGCTGATAAGATCATTGAAGACTGGGCTTCTGACAACGATTTCACACTTGATTCAAGTGTTGACGGATGGACAAATGAAGCAATGATGGACTTCATCCACGAGCATTCTATTGCCTGCCCTACATGCGGTAAGCATAATTTCACGGATATCCGTCAGTTCAACCTTATGTTCAAGACTTTCCAGGGCGTTACTGAAGATGCGAAGAATACTGTTTATCTTCGTCCGGAAACAGCACAGGGTATCTTTGTTAATTTTAAGAACGTTCAGAGAACATCGAGAAAGAAAATTCCTTTTGGAATCGGTCAGATCGGTAAATCTTTCAGAAACGAGATCACACCGGGTAACTTCACATTCAGAACGAGAGAGTTCGAGCAGATGGAGCTTGAGTTCTTCTGCAAACCCGGAACAGATCTTGATTGGTTTAATTACTGGAAAGATTACTGCATAAAGTTCCTTCAGGATCTCGGAATCAAACCTGAGGATATGCGTACACGTGATCACGATCAGGCAGAGCTTGCTTTCTACTCAAAAGCAACTACAGACCTTGAGTTCATGTTCCCGTTTGGCTGGGGTGAGCTTTGGGGTATTGCCGACAGGACAGATTATGACCTTTCACAGCATCAGAATACATCAGGTGAAGATCTTACTTACTTTGATGATGCAACAAATGAAAGATATCTTCCTTATGTTATCGAGCCTTCACTTGGAGCTGACAGAGTTGTTCTTGCATTCCTCTGTGAAGCTTATGACGAGGAAGAGCTTGAGGGCGGAGATGTAAGAACAGTTCTTCATTTCCATCCGGCACTTGCACCTGTTAAGATCGGTGTGCTTCCTCTTTCAAAGAAACTCAACGAAGGTGCTGAGAAGGTTTATGACATGCTTTCCAAGCATTACAACTGCGAGTTCGATGATCGTGGAAATATCGGTAAGAGATACAGAAGACAGGATGAGATCGGTACTCCTTACTGTATTACATATGATTTTGACTCTGAGACTGATAATGCAGTTACTATCCGTGATCGTGACAGCATGCAGCAGGAAAGAGTTGCTATCTCTGAGCTTGAGAACTATTTCAGAGGAAAATTTGATATAGACTAATTTTTGAAAGGTAGTTGTTGATCATGAAGAAATATGGTGTTAACGAACTCAGACGTATGTTCCTTGAGTTCTTTGAAAGCAAAGGTCATCTTGCAATGAAGAGTTTTTCTCTCGTTCCGCATAATGACGATTCTCTTTTGATAATAAATTCCGGTATGGCTCCTTTAAAGCCTTATTTTACAGGCCAGGAAGTTCCGCCAAGAAATCGTGTTACTACATGTCAGAAATGTATCCGTACAGGTGACCTTGAAAATGTAGGTAAGACAGCAAGACATGGTACTTTCTTTGAAATGCTCGGAAACTTTTCGTTCGGTGATTATTTCAAGACAGAGTCTATTCCGTGGGCTTGGGAATTCCTTACTGAGGTTGTAGGTCTTGATGCTGACAGACTTTATCCTTCCGTTTATGTGGATGATGATGAAGCATTCAAGATCTGGACAGATCAGATGCATATTCCGGCTGAGCGTATTATCAAGCTTGGCAAGGAAGATAACTTCTGGGAGCATGGTTCAGGTCCCTGCGGTCCCTGCTCAGAGATTTACTATGATCGTGGAGAAAAATACGGTACAGGTCCGGAGGATGTTCTCGGCGGTGAAGGCGACCGTTTCATGGAAGTTTGGAACATCGTATTCTCTCAGTTTAACAACGACGGACACGGAAACTATTCCGACCTTGTTCAGAAGAATATAGATACAGGTATGGGTCTTGAGAGACTTGCAGTTGCTGTTCAGGATGTTGATTCTATATTTGATGTTGATACTATTGCATCACTTAGAAATACTGTTTGTGCAAAAGCAGGCGTTGAATATCTTAAAGAGCACAAGACTGATGTATCGATCAGAATCATCACTGATCATTTAAGATCAATGACATTCATGATCTCAGATGGTATCCAGCCCTCAAATGCAGGAAGAGGATATGTTCTTCGTCGTCTTATCCGTCGTGCAGCTCGTCATGGCAGAATGCTCGGAATTAAGGATACATTCCTTTCAGAGCTTGCGCAGACTGTAATTGCGGATTCAAAAGACGGTTACCCGGAACTTGAGGAAAAGAAGGACTTTATCTTAAAGGTTATTGACCAGGAAGAAAAGAAGTTTGCAAAAACTCTTGATGCAGGTCTTTCTATTCTTGAAGGCTTTGAGGATGATCTTGCAGCAGCAGGTAAAACTGTTCTTGCAGGTAAGGACGCATTCAAGCTTTATGATACATATGGTTTCCCTCTTGATCTTACAAAGGAAATTCTTGAGGAAAAGAACTTCACAGTAGATGAGGATGGCTATCATGCAGCAATGAAAGAGCAGTCAGATATGGCTCGTAATGCCCGTAAGACCTCTAACTACATGGGCGCAGATGCTACAATTTATGAGCAGATCGACGCTGCCATCAATTCAACATTTGACGGATATGACAAGACTGTTCTTGAAAGTGGAATAGTTGCTCTTTGCCAGCTTCATGAGGATAAGGAATTTTCAATTTCTGTTAAAGAAGAAATCGGTGAAAACGGTCTTGGTGAAGAAGTTTCAGATGAAATCGTTGATGCTCTTGCTGATGGTTCATTTGGAGCTGTTATCACAAGTGAGACACCTTTCTACGGAACAATGGGCGGACAGGTCGGTGATATCGGAATCATCGAATCAGCTGATGGTGTATTCGAAGTTAAGGAAACACTTCATGTTGCAGGTTCCAAGATTGCTCATATCGGTAGAATGACAAAGGGTATGTTCAAGCTTGGTGACAAGGTTACACTTAAGGTTGATATTGAAAATCGTCGCGCAACCTGCCGCAATCACACGGCTACACACCTTTTACAGAAGGCACTTCGTGATGTTCTTGGTACACACGTTGAGCAGTCCGGTTCATATCAGGATCCTTACAGAACCAGATTTGATTTCAGCCACTTCCAGGCAATGACTGATGAAGAGATCAAAAAGGTTGAAGATGCTGTTAATAAAAAGATAGCTGAGCAGATTCCTGTTGTAACAGAAGTTATGACAATTGATGAAGCAAGAAAGACCGGTGCAATGGCACTCTTCGGTGAGAAATACGGAGAAAAGGTCAGAGTAGTTGAGATCGAAGAGTATTCAAAAGAATTCTGTGGTGGTACTCATGTAAAGAATACAGGTGAGATCCAGGCATTTAAGATCATTTCTGAGTCCGGTGTAGCAGCTGGAATCAGACGTATTGAGGCACTTACCGGAGCAAACGTATTCAATTATTATCATGAGACAGAAGATATGCTTAAGAAAGCAGCACATCTTCTTAAGGCAACACCTCAGACTGTTGTTGATAAGATCGAGCACTTACAGGCTGAACTCAAGAGCCTTAAGAGCGAGAACGAATCACTCAAGAGCAAGGCTGCATCAAATCAGCTTGGTGATGTTTCGAATCAGGTTCAGGAAGTTAAGGGCGTTAAGCTCATTGCTACACAGGTAGATGGCGTTGACATGAACGGACTTCGTGATCTTTCAGATAAGCTCAAGCAGAGCCTTGGCGAAGGTGTAGTTGTTCTTTTAAGTAATACTGACGGTAAGGTATCTATCGTTGTTTCAGCTACAGACGGAGCACAGAGTAAGGGTGCTCACAGCGGTAACCTTATAAAGGCTATTGCAGGTCTCGTAGGAGGCGGAGGCGGTGGTCGTCCTGGAATGGCTCAGGCCGGAGGAAAGAATCCTGCAGGTATAGCAGCAGCTATCGCAGAAGCTCCTAAAGCACTTGAAGCTATGATAAAATAAGTCAAAATTATAGCCCTCACTTAATTGTGGGGGCTATTTTTTATGGTCAATATTGAAAAATTATTTTGCCGTTATTTTTTCAAGCGTCTGACGCATTATTTCTACAGGCGGTTCCTCACCTGTCCAGAGTCTTATCTGATCGACACCCTGATAAAGGCTCATAGAAAGACCATTAAGAATTTCAGCTCCGGCTTTTTCAGCATTAAGAAGGAACTGAGTTTTTTCAGGATTGTAGCATGCGTCAAAATAAAATGCATCTGATCTTACATATTTTTCAGGAAGAGGCGTTTCACCGAGATGCGGAGCCATACCAATACCAGTTGCATTAATAACTATCGAAGCTTCATCAATATGCTCGAAAGTTTCAAAGGGAACATATACACCTACATTTGCAAAATGTGCATTGACATCATTTGCCATTTTCTGAGCAGCATCATTAAAATAATCACTTATAAATATCTTTGATGCTTTGCCGTCTGCGAGAGCCATTATAATTGCACGTCCTACACCGCCTGCACCGAAACAGAATACTTTTTTGCCTGCTACAGAACCATGTTTTTCAACCAAAGCTCTGAAAAATCCTGTGGCATCAGTGTTATGTCCGATAAGTTTTCCGTCTTTAATAACGATAGTATTGCTGGATCCTGCAAGTGCACAAAGGGGATCGGTCTCATCAAGATATTTCATTACATTTACTTTATTTGGTTTAGTAACAGCGCATCCTGCAAAATTCATATGGCGAACGCCGTTAAGTATGGCCTCGAGGTGTGTACTGTCCCTCTCAGTATAAAAATAGCAATAATTTAACCCCATTGCTTCATAAGCTGCATTCTGCATTGCTGCAGCGTAAGACTGGGAAAGAGGTGTTCCGATAAGTGTTATGAACTTAGTATTGATATCGATATTCATTTAATCCTCCTGTTTAGC
>JAIKZC010000130.1 GCA_024682575.1 Lachnospiraceae bacterium
GCTGTGCTTTCAACTTCCGCAAGTTCCGGCAAGCTTAAATAGTTATAATATAATGTCTGCTGCCAGTTATCTGCTTCACATAAATGATACGGCGCAAATATAATTATTACTTCTTTTGGCGACTCATGATTTTTAAGATAATTTTTCATTGAGTAATACATTTCAATCGGTGTAGCGCCACCAATAGCAGCATTATAGATATTGTCACCCATCATTTCCGGTATCAGTCCTGATTTTGCCCTCGAATCCCCCAATATAAGAATTTCATGATCTTCTCCGTTTTTAATAAAATCTTTTTCTTCACGCCACATAGTATATTCCACTGCCATATATTTCATTGGAAATAAAGCAGCATATACTGAAATTATGATCAGCGGAATTGCGATCAATATTAATTTTCTGATTAGCTTAAATAGATTCTTTCTCATAAATCTCACAATCATTAAAAATCAAAATAAATAAACTGTGCTGCACCTATATTTGCACTTCCTATTATCATTAATGTTAAAAGATAGTATATAGCCCAGCGCTTTGTTTTCGTTAGTTTTAAGATATTTGCTGCTGCATCTCCTGTCCGCTCATTTAAAATGTCATAAACTAACAATAAAAATAACGAGATCAGCAAGATCATAAAGTTGAGACTTCCAAGTCCCAAAGAAAAGAATGATGTTGAAAAAACAGTCGAGAGATCAAATTCCGTAAATATTTTTCTTTCTATTTCAATTGCTGACTCTATCGTTGTCGATTTAAAGAAAACAAGTGAGATCAAAAAGAGGATGAATGTAAGTAAAATTGAAAAAATCTTACGGCATTTAGCAGCAAATCCTCCCTTAAACGGAATCTTTCCTATAATAAATTCGCGAATGGGTTTTAAAATATATCCGCTAACCTGAAATATTCCTGAAAGCACCCCCCAAATAACATAAGTCCATGCAGCTCCATGCCAGAGTCCTGATGCTGCAAATATAATTAATGTATTAATATATTTTCTAATCTTTCCTTTTCTGCTACCGCCAAGCGGAAAATATAAATAATCCCTGAACCAGGCATTTAGCGATACATGCCATCTCTTCCAGAGATCCTGACATGAAACTGCAAAAAATGGCTGTCTGAAATTTTCTCCAAGTTTTATACCCAGAACTTCTGCCGCTCCTATTGCTATTGCTGAATAACTCGCAAAATCGCAATATATCTGGAATGCATAAGCAATTGTTCCAAGCAGCATCTGATATCCACTGCACTCGGAATAATTTCCATATATAAGATCCGTTACAATAGCCAAACGGTTGGAAATTACCAGCTTCATGAAGTATCCTACCAGCATACGAAAAAGACCATGACGGATTCTTTCATATTCAAATTCATGAATTTCCTTAAACTGAACTAAAAGTTTTCCCGCCCTTCCTATCGGTCCTGCCAACAGCTGCGGAAAAAATGACACAAAAAGTGCATAATCAAAAAAATTTCTTTCAGCTTTTATATCATCTCTATAAACGTCAATAGTATATCCAAGCACCTGAAATACATAAAATGAAATACCTACAGGTAATACCAGCTTAAAATCTGATTTACTATTAAATATCTCCGAAAGAAAACCAAAATATTTAAAAAATACCAGGAGTCCAAGATTAAAAACTACCGCTATTCCTGCTGTAATTCTCATAGATATCTTTCTGCCGCGAAATTTATCCAAAGCAATAGCTGCAAAATATGTTGAAATCGTGGATGCCAGAAGCAAGATCAAATAATATGGTTCCTGAGACATATAATAAATATAGCTTGAACCTAAAAGCCAGACATTTCTATACCTTGAAGGCATTAAAAAATATATGATAACTATAATAGGAAAGAAAACTGCAAATGCAACTGAATTAAATATCATCTGTATATCCTGTTCATTAATTATTTTGTTTAGGCACTCCCACTATAATAAACTATAACCCACTATTGTTGCAAGAAAAAAAGACCTGTGGTTACCCACAGGCCTTTTATATATCCGATTAATTTCGAATTACTCTGCTGCTTCTGTTGAAGCTGCCTCTGTTGATGCTGCCTCTGTTGATGCTGCCTCAGTTGAAGCCTCCTCAGTTGCCTCTGTTGAAGCTGCCTCTGTTGATGCCTCCTCAGTTGCCTCTGTTGAAGCTGCCTCTGTTGAAGCCTCCTCAGTTGCTTCTGTTGAAGCTGCCTCTGTTGATGCTGCCTCTGTTGAAGCTGCCTCTGTTGATGCTGCTTCTGTTGAAGCTGCCTCTGTTGAAGCTGCTGCAGTTGAAGCTGCCTCTGTTGAAGCGCTTGATGAAGAAGAACCACAACCCATCATAAGTGTAGCTGCAACCATAGCTGATACCATAACCATAGCAATCTTGTTTCTCATAATAATTTTCCTCCTAAAATTATATGTCTCTTTGACATATGCTCTCTAAATCAATTTTGCTGGAATAACTCCTGCAACAATTTGAAGTATAAACCATCGAAGGAAATTTGTAAACAGTTTTTGAGAGATTTATGAACATTTCTATGTTTTGTTCATTTTTTGTTCATTTTTGCGTCATTATTTACAATATCAATAATTATTTTTGCTATGTTTTATGCAACAGTTACAATTCATTTTTTCGCTTTATCAACCTTTGGCTTTCAAATTTGTAAGTTCTGTTGCTGCAGAAGGTGAAAGCAAAGTTTCAAATCTGTAAATAATATATCCTGTATATCCCTGCGCACGAGCCTTATCAACCTGACTTGCAAGGTTAGTATTTGAAAGTGACCAGCCCGGATCATATGAAAGCGGCTGTCCGCACTTATAAGCAGCAAGACCAACATAAAGAGGAATACCGGCTGTATCTATTGCCTTCCATGCTGCAATTCTGTTTGAATACATTGTTGTTGCCGCAGATGAGCCATACTGATCTGACCAATAGATCTGTGGACAGATATAATCAACATATCCTGTAGTTGACAACCAGGTTTTTACATCAGCCCCCGAAGCAAGTACATTCTGAAGATTTCCCTGTGGCGAAATTCCGAAAACTTTTCCTGATGCTTCACATACGCTGTGTACGCTTGAAACCATCGAACTAATTGTTGAACTTCCTACAGGCGGAAAATAATCATCAAAATGAATTCCATCAACTGCATAATTATTTACAATTTCCTGGACACCGGCAACTATATTTGCATTTGTTGCAAGTGAAGCATTACCGCATATTGTTCCATTTCTATAACCATAAGGATTTATCCATGCATGGAATGTTAATCCTTTATTATGTGCTATTGAAACCATATCAGATAAAGGATCAAATCCAGGATTTCCATTAAGCATTACAGTACTCCATGGATAAACAGCTGAGGGGTAAATTGCATCATTATGAGAACGAACATGCACTATTACAGCATTGCAGCCCTGAGCAGCTACCGTATCGCACATTGAACTAAATGATGCATCAAATGATGCCTGATCTTTACCCTTAAGATAAGTCTGAATATCAAGGAAAGATATCCATACCCCCTTAAATCCACTCTGAGCTGCTGCAGCATGCGCTGTTGTTGGCATTGCAGCCGTCAGAACTGTGGCTGTTGTTAAAACAGCTGCCAATAATTTTTTTAACAAGCCTTTCTTTTTCATAATACTCCTTTCATTAGTTAGCCGGTTCATATATTCCGGCATATGCATTTATATTACCTTTATTTGAAATTTTTAATGAACCATCTGTTTCAAATGAAAAAGCAAGTGAAACATCATCATCTTCATAAGAAGCTGAATTTCCATCTATTTCAGCGACTCCGCCGAAAACACTTTCTCCCTTTTCATCCGTAAATGTAAATTCAAATGAATTATCATCTGCAGGTTCAAGGTTTACTGTCATACCCTCCAGCTTGTAACTGCCTTCCCATGACACTTCTACATCTTTCTCAGGGTTGTATAAAGAGAAGTTTTTAAAATCAGAAACCTCATCTGCATCCATATCATATACATATACTTCACCTGAAATATTATCTACTGCCAGCATCTGATCTAATTCATCCCCATTAGAATCTACAACCGTATAAGTATAATAATCGTTATCTCCTACCTGCGTTTCTATATCAAATATTGCACTGCAGCCGAGCCCATCCAGCTTTTCTGCAAGGAGTGAGTTTGCATCTTCTTCGCTTATTTCATCAGGTTCAACTTCCTCTTCCTCTTCTGTTTCTGATTCACTTTCCTCTGAATCAATCCTTATAGGAGCTTCTGTTGACCCTTCTTTTATACTTTTATTTCCGCCGCATGCTGTCATTAATATTGCCGCTGCGAGAATTGCGGTTGTTAAAAATTTCTTCTTAAACATTTAACCTCCAATTTTTGTCAAAGCCGCTTTTATAAAAAGCGGCTTTGACATCTTAAACTTCTTAATTCTGTTTACTTATTCCAATAATTAATAATAGCATTTGCCTCTGCTTTTGCTGCTTTCTTCTGATAATCGCTGTCTGTCAGCTTTGACAGGTCTGATGAATTTGTCATAAATCCATGCTCAACGATCAGTCCGGGTATTCCCTTTGCTGCTGATGTACGGATTACGGAGTAATAGTCATCTCCGCTGCTTCCGGTTCTTGTCTTTGCACCTCGGTTAGTAGTATCCAGTGCATCAGATACAGCTGAGCTTATCTTTGAAGCCAGTGTCTTCTTTGCATAAGAAGATTTAACTGAATAATACACTTCTGTACCCTTGGCAGAATCAGATCCGGAATTACAATGAATACTTACAAAGAGATTGCATCCCTTATCCTGAGCATAGTCTGTTCTATCAGTAAGACTAACATATGTGTCAGATGTTCTGGTATAGTAAACTTTTGCACCTGCATCTTCAAGATAGCTTCCTACCTTTTTAGCAATTGCAAGATTGATGTCCTTCTCATCATATCCACCTGATGAAGCTCCATCATCGCTTCCGCCATGTCCGGGATCGATGCAGACAACAAGGCTTGATGAATCTGAACCACTTGAACTATCTGAATCACTGGAGCTGTCTGAATCGCTGCTGGATGATTTAACCTTAATCCTTGTCTTTCCATATACGTTAGAAGGATCTGACTTTGATCTAACATAAAGATATATGTACTTTGAACTTGAAAGTTTCTTTACTCCTGTAATAACACCTGTACTGCTGACCTTAACATAATCTGTCGGATCATCAACGTCATCAGATTCAAGTGAGTACTCTACTTCCTCATTAGTTGTCTTTCCCGGTCTTATCTTGAGTGCTGTCTGTACAGTATTTCCAACACCAACTGTATACTTACTCTTCTTAAATGTAACAGTGCTGGGATTCATATAATCAACTGTTGCAGGTTCACCAAGCACATATCCTTTTTCGCCAATGCTGGTGTTGGATTCATTGTAGTAAACAGAGGAAACTCTGTATTCTACCATTTCACCGTTAGGAATTCTGTCTCCCCATGTATTTCTGTATTTCTTCTTTGTAGACTTCGTTCCTGATGTATATGTACTTAAAGGAACAAGCCATGTTTCAGAACCGTCTTCAGTATCATATTTCTTTGTAGTTTTATTATAGCTGTATACCTGTCTGGAAACTACATAACCTACAATGTGACTTCCGTAATCACTTGTATCATATTCCCAGTCAAGCTTTGCATCAGCTCTTGCTTCACTGTCTTCATAATACTCAGCTGTAAGATTTGTAGGAGCCTTAGGTCTTCCATACTCACTTACAACTTCTGATGTAACACCTGCATTTCCATTTACATCAGATGTATCATCTGTAGCATATCCGCCTGTATAAGCAGTTACCCTGAAATAATACGGAACACCCATCGCAAGATCTGTAAGTGCTACCTTACGATTTGTATACCATGATTTATAATCACCGGTGGTCTTCTTTGTTACAAACTTCTTTACATATACTCCATTGGAAGAGGATGTGAAATTAGGGTTTGTTGAATACTCAATAAGATAACCTGTTGCCTTCTTTACCTTTGTATAAGTAAAGTGGATCGATGACATACCATCAGAAAAAGCTTCAACTTCAGGTGCAGATCCGCTTGTAAGCTTCACCTTTTTCCAAGATGTATATGAAGTTTCCGGAATAGTTATCTGTTTACCATAATCGGTAATAGTACGTGCCGCAGCTGCAACTCTGAAATAGAAATTGATATTCTTCTGCTTTGCAATTGTAATATCTTTTCCACCGGCATCATAATAATGCAGCGTCTGAATATTTGCACTCTTCTTTGAATATTTTGAGCTTGTCATAGCAGAAGCAGCTGCAGTGATCGTTTCACTATTTGTTTTTGATTTCGCTGCATGCTGAATGATATAGCTGCTGTTTCCGATATTTGCAAACTGAAGATCAATATAAGCGTAGCTTGCACCGCTCTGGGCACTTATCATCCTAGGTGTACACTGAGCATATCCCGGTTCATCACTTACACCATAATTTCCTGATCCGTCATATCCATACGCAAGGATCTTATAAACAAGATTGCTGCTTACAGAAACAGCATCAAAAGCTGCAGTGTCTGTATAAACTGCCTTTTTCTGTTTTTCTGAAATAAGAGTCCAGCTTGTGTCAGCGTTCATTCTATATACGCTGTAAGTAAGTTTCTTTGCATTAACCGGCTTTTTCCATTTTACCTTTACTCTGCCCTTGGCATCCATCGTTGCCTTTACAGAGCGAACCTCCCCCATATCATTGACATTCTCATCAAATCCGCTTGTAACTGTAAGAGTTCCAAACTTCAATGTAAGGTTGTAGTTATCAAGATCTGTATTTTTTCCTGCAGAAACCGTAAATGTATTATCTGAAACACCTGCTGCAGAAACAGAACCGGTGAAATTATATTCAAACGAATCATCTCCGGGTAATTTCGGTGTTTCTTCAAGTTCATGACATACAAAAGGCTCAGAAAGTGCGCCTGTACCATCAGTTATTGAATAACTCGCACTCTTAGAACTTATTGTAAGTTCCAAAGGCTTGATCGTATAATTAAACTCTGCAGTTTTATTTACGCTTATATCACCCTTTGTAGCTGTAGCACATACAGACACACTGTAAACGCCTGCATCGGTAGGCTCAAAACTCTTGAGGTCTGACTTTGTATTACCGCTTAAAGTATAAGAATATCTTACCTTCGTACTGTAATCATCGCAGTTTTCAAAGGTTATATTAGGTGATACTGACTTTGTACTGTCATCAAAGTCAACTTCATTATTTTTTTCTATTTCGCTGATATCGATCGTAATAGACGGATCTGAGACACTCTCTGCATCCGGAGACTCATCTGTTTCATTTGATGAAACCTCATTTGCGCTCTCAGAAGATGAATCATCTGTATTATTTTTGCTTACAGTAGTTTCATTTGATGAAACACTGTCAGATGTATCTGATGAAACTGTATCTGACGCATTTGAACTTGTAGTTGATGAATCTGTTTTATTATCACTTGCAGTTCCTGCTGATGTGCCACTTTCCACTGATTTGGTCGAAGTCTCACTTACTGACCCTTCACTAACTTCGCCTGAGCTGCTGCTTGTTTTGATCGTCACACTTTCTTTATTATCAGCTGCAGATACACTATCAACTGAAGTTGAATTTGCTGACGCAGTGCTAACTGAAGATGCACTTACCGCAGAGCTCTCTTTCACACTGTTTTTCGAAGCAGCCCATGATAACTCTCCGGAATTCAGACCGAAAAGCAGACTCGCCGAAAGAAAAACAGCCATTAAAGAATTTAACCTCTTTCTCATCTCGTCCTCCATATAAAACTTTTTACCACACTTCTTACTATATAATTACGCTCTTTACCACACGTAAACAGGCGCTTAGTAAGCATATAAAGTGTATACTTTATTATAAAATATATCACTTATATCGAATTATGTCATTAGTGTTTCACATTTTTTTCAAATTTAATAATTACGATCATTATAATCGCTGATCAGCTGTTATTTATTCACATCAGGATATGTGTTGGCAGGAAGATCATAATTAACAGCCTGGTCATAAAGTATCTTTGTCAGTTCATCAACATTATCTCTTGTCACATGCATACCAAATCCCTGAGCAAGAAGTTCCTTTTCTGTCACGCCATTATAAACGCAGTCTATGATCTTATCTGCTATCTCCGGACAAAAATGACTTGTTTCATAATAATTATTCATATCCAGCGTAACATTATTAAATCCGCTGAAATTATAATAATCAGTTATTTCTGCAAGCTCTCCAAGGAAAACTATATAACCGTTTGCAATATCTTTCTGATATGTATAACCATTGATAGGATTAGTAAATATCCTGAGCTTTATATCATACTCATCGCAAAGATCAACGATTTCCTGTATCTCCTTGAATGAATCCTCCCTGGGAGAATAATAATCCGACCAGGTAGCCTCTGTCTTTTCATAATTAAATCCTGTAGGTATCTCAAGATTTTCTGTACCTGTTTCGAGAAGTCTCTTTCCATAATCAGGATCCGTATTTTTATGCTCACTAATAACTTCGATGGAATCAGATAAAGTAATGATATCAAAATAACCTAAATAAAACTTTAATTTTTCAAGAAAATCTCCTTCCCATGGAAATCCTCTTCTATAAAGCTGCTGATAATGAAATGTCGGATCCACAAAATAAGATATATCATCTATACCTATTGTAACATTTTTAGGAATAATGCCATGGTTTATGAGAATCTTCAGGTCTTCAAGATGCTCCGCCGGAGTTCCCTCGGAATATGACATATCATAATAATTACCATCCTCCATTTTCGAAACATCAAAAAAACCAACTCTGGATGAACCAAAAAGCAGCGAATCATATTTATCCGGATGCTTAAGGACATTTCTCATCTTTATAAATCTCTTATTCGGCTCTACTCCATTATTAACAATCTCATCTGGATGAAAAACATTATAAGGATCTAATATAACCGCTGAAGGAATAAATATGATCCCAAGTATAAGCGCAAAGCAAATGCATTTTATCAAAAATTTTTTCATAAAGTCACCTAATTTTCAACTTTAGCGTAATTTATCGCTCTCTAAAATCTAAATTATTGCCATCATTGGCTTTTTCGGATCAGAAGTTAAAATATATAAAAGTCTGTGATGTTCCGCCATGTAATTCAGAGATCACTATGAGTGAAGTTAGAGCTACATAAATAAGCCATCTGATCGGGAGCTTGATCTTCCCAAGCTCTGTTGAAATATCATGCTTCAAAGAAATAAAATCATAGATCATAAGCGCCGCAATTGCTGCAAAAACCTTAAGCAGTGCTACCACAGTAAGATCCATATCTACCATCATCTTTGTCCACGCATTAGCAAAGTGCAATATTACACCATTATGCATGTGCGTTACAATAAAGAAGGCATCAGAAATAGAATCAGCTCTGAAAAATATCCAGGCAATATCTACCATCGCAAAAGTAATTGCCCAATGAAAAAAATCAGATGCTATAACAAGAGCCTTTGGTCTTTCTTTATCCGCATTCTCTTTTTTTACAAATATCTTTCTGAAAAGACCCTCTATTATCTGATAAACACCGTGAAGACCTCCCCATATAACGAAAGTCCAGTCAGCCCCATGCCAAAGGCCACTGACAAGCATGGTTATAAGCTGATTTCTGTTTTTCTTAAACTCTCCCTTTCTGCTTCCTCCAAGCGGAATATAAACATAGTCTCTAAACCATGTGGAGAGTGAGATATGCCACCTTGACCAGAATTCTCTGATCGACCTTGAAAAATACGGACTCTTAAAGTTACTCATCAAGTCTATATTAAAAAGTCTCGCTACACCGATCGCTATATCTGAATATCCCGAAAAATCACAATATATCTGAAAGGTATACATTATAGATGTAATTATAAAGGTCATACCAAAATAATACGGAACTGCCCTGTATACATTATCAACATAAATTGAAAGCGAATCTGCAACTATCAGCTTCTTGAAATATCCCCAAAGCATCATTCTGAGTCCGCTTTCCGCCTTTTCAGCATCAAATGGCCTCTTTGCAAAAAACTGATCCATCAGCTCCGGTGCCCTTCCTATCGGACCTGCTATCACCTGCGGGAAAAACGAGATATGAAGCGCATACTTTGCAAAATTTGTCTGAGCCTGCATTTTTCCCTTGTAGACATCTGCCAGATAGCTGACCGTCATAAAGGTGTAGAACGATATCCCCGCAGGCTGCACCAGTTTTAATGTATACGGCTGCATCTTCAATCCAAAACAGTTTGCAATGGCCGCAGCCGATTCTGTCATAAAATTAAAGTATTTAAAGAACAGTAAAAATGCAAGAGAAACTACAACTGAAAGAATCAGATAGTTCTTTTTGCGATTCTGACTGTCTTCTCTATTCATTGCAATTCCTGCTGCCCAGCTTATAAAAGTTGTAAACAACAATATCGGAAAATACTGCGGATTAAGCGAGATATAAAAATACCAGCTCACCATTAAGAGTACTATCCACCTTATTCTCTCCGAACAGACCCAGTAAAGTGCAAATACCAGCGGGAGAAAGAATAAAAAGTCTAATGTATTAAAGAGCATTATGTTCTCCTTACGATAAGAAAGTCAGGCCGCTTTTATAAATAAAGCAGCTTGACTTTCAGATTTTTAATATATAGATCTATGAATTAATATATCAGAAACTGATTATTGTTCCGTTGTTTCCGGCTATAGCCTCTTCTACTGCCTCTAATGAGGTTATAAGTACCTTACCGTCTTTCTTTGACTCAAGGAATTCGATAGCAGCTTCAATTTTAGG
>JAIKZC010000151.1 GCA_024682575.1 Lachnospiraceae bacterium
CAAACATGCTAATCGCCTGATCGGTTATCCGGATACATTAAATTTCTGGACAGGAAATTACCGCAACTCAACAAAGCTCTTCTTCGGACTATACACATGTCATCCCGAATTCCTTGAGCTTATCAAGTCAGAATGGACGGATAATTTTCTTCCGGCTATAAATGAGATGCTGGAAAGCGGTATTGCAGAGCTTTCAGCAGAGGTTGCCCTTGATAACGGAATGAATGAGATACTTATAAACGAAAGCGCTGACACTGTATCAACCGATACAGAAACCGTAAGCTCACTTTTATCCTACAGACGTGATGTCTTAAGCAAGGTATGGCAATATGATACTCCTCTTCATATCGTATATTTCTACGAAGAGGACGGACGTGATGCCACAGAGGTCGGAGTTCTCGACGGTAATGAAATCGGCTGGCTTCCCTGGGGCAATGAGGAGGAGAACACCGATGACACCAATGATGAGCTTGAAGATGAGGGTTCCACGGACGACGATGACGAAACCGGTGATGACGAAGAGGAATTCGAGGGCTGGTACGACATGGATACCGGCGAAGTTATAACCCAGCATACGATAGTAACCAGAGATATGAGAGTAAAGGAAAAAACTGACGACTGATATGAAAAATTTAATTAATAAGATAAATTCACGAATACCGGCTATTATATGGGTTCTCCTCATATATACAGCAATAATGCTTTTCTTCGGCCATTATAAGGTTTACCTCTATGAAGATGAGGTTCTCTCTTATACAGCGGCAAATTACCACAGTCCTAATAAGGGTGTCCGCTTTGACCTGTCAGACAGGACCATGTATGATGCATCGGATATCATGGATGCCATTACGGTATCAGAGGGTGAGCGATTTGATTATTCCAATGTCGTAAAAAACACTTCATATGATCCTCACCCTCCGCTTTTCCTATTCCTTCTGCATACGTTCTCATCTCTATTTCCTGGAGTTTTTTCAGTATGGTACGGACTGGCAATAAATATAATCTTTGGTCTGATGACCTTATTTACCTTATATTTACTCACAAAGGAAATAAGCGGATCAAAAGGCTTCTCAGTATTCGTGAGTCTGCTCTTCGCCTGTCTGGAGGCTTTTGTAAATATATCTGACTATCTCAGGATGTATGTGATGCTCGGTTTTTTCACCCTGCTCCTGCTCCTGCAATATGTAAAACTCCTAAAAAAACCGGCAGATGAAAAGAAACCTGATCTCAAGGCATTTGCTTTTCTTATTCTGACTACTGTTTTTGGGACACTTACTCAATATTATTTTCTTGTTTTTGCTTTTTATGCCGCATTTTTCTACGAAATCGTCTGCTTAAAGAGAAAACAGTTCAAAACAGCCTTAATACACGCGCTGTCATACCTGATATCCGGAGGACTTGTTCTTCTCCTTTTCCCTTCTATCATATGGCAGATGACACAGAGTCATTCAGCAACAGCCTCCTTTGAGCTTGGCAGCCCCACAGAGCTGATCTCAAGAGTTTATCAGATGTTTGTTCTCTTAAACCTCGAGCTTTTTAACGGCAGAGTAAAGTGGATCATTCTGGCGCTGATAGCATTCTGTATATGGCGCTTTGTATTTCATAAGGAGAAAAATCCGCTGCTCCAAAATATTCCACTGCTTCCCTATCTTTCTGTTATATGGGTTGCAATGATGTATTACCTGACAATTTCAGCTACTACGCCGCATCTTACAGTAAGATATTTATCTCCGGTCTATGCGCCTCTTATATTAATTGTTTTGATTTTATTAAGACCTGTTATAGATTCGATATTTGCGGCAAGACCGGTGGGTTATTTTGCACTGCTGCTCATTTTTTCAATCGGGCTCATCAGTGAAATAAAAGGTGGATTATATGATGTAAATAAAGAGATCATGCAGAGAACCTCTTTAGCGTATTCAGATGATTACTGCATTCTCTTCACAGTCAGCAATCCCGAGGAGAACTTCTTTGAGCTGATGAATTACAAAGGCTTCTACAGGATCCATATGAGCGAAGACGAGCCAATAGACGAAAGAATATCCTCCGCTGATGAACTCGTCCTCTACGTGCCCGAAAAGCGCACTCTCGAGGAATGTGTAGAATATATTCAGCAATACAATCCTGAACTTAAGTATACCAAACATCTTTATAAAGCTTATTACTCCGATGCATATCTATTAAGCATTGACGAAAAGATAAACGATAACTAAAAAAATTCCGGATCTCAGCGATCCGGAATTTTTTATTATATTTAATTTAGAATATACGTCTTACTGCTACTGCACTTCTGTAGTTAGCGCTCGAAACCTTGATTCCTGTCTTTGCAGTGGAAGCATGTACGATCTGACCGCCTCCGATGTAAATTCCTACGTGACCTGAGTAACATACGATATCACCGGCCTGAGCATTAGCAAGACCGCCGCTTACTGCATATCCTACAGATCTGTCAGCACCTGAACTATGTGGAAGTGAGATGCCGAACTTTCTATAAACGCTCATTACGAAACCTGAGCAGTCAGTACCATTTGTAAGTGATGATCCACCATATACATAAGGATTACCAACAAACTGGAGAGCGTAATTAGCAACTGCTGATCCTGAACCACTTCCTGATGCTGAGTAGTTTGATCCACCCGATGAGGAACTGCTTCCTGAACTCTTACTTGATGAAGAACTCTTACTGCTCTTGCTATTCTTACTATTCTTTGCTCTTGCCGCTTCCTCTGCTTTTGCAGCAGCCTCAGCAGCTTTTCTGGCCTCTTCTCTTTCTCTTTCTTCTTTCTCGAGACGAGCTTCTTCTTCTGCCTTTGACTCAGCATGAACAAAATCTGTATAAATCTTTATAAATTCATCGCTGACGTATCCTTCACCTTCTTCGACTGAAACCTTAGCCCAGCCTTCGTTGTCTTCATCGATAACCGAAAGAACGTCATCCATCGGAACCATTCCGATAACTTCTGCATCCTTTGATGCATCAGATCTAACATAAAGTGTAGTTGTCAGAACCTTGGCATTTCTGCTTCCTACTTCTTTGGCAAGCTCCTCTGCCTCATCTCCTGTAACAACATATGAAGATTTAACATAACCTTCAGTATTTCCGGACTTGATCTTGATCCAGTCCCCACTTACTGAAAGCTTGTTACCTACAGAATTATTGTAAAGTTTACCTGTGTATTCGCTCTCTTCTGAAGGTTCTGAACGCACATAAACGTAATTATCAACTTTGGCAATAACGAGATCAGTAAACTCCTCTTCTTCAGCATCATTTTCTGCTGCCGTAACAGCATCAACAAGGTTCATATCGCCGCTATCGTCATCCTCGACTTCAACAGCTGTTCCTGCACCTGCTGAAATATTTTCTATAGAACCGGATGAAACTGTTGAAGACTTCTTTGAAGACTTGTCATTGTCATCATCTTCATCTTCTTCGTCATCATCCTCATCATCTTCTGCTGCCTCTGTTGAAGCAGTGTCAGACTCCATAACGCCAGCTCCGGCTGATGGAAGTGCCTCAAGTGTAGAGGATGTTGAACTCTTCTCTTCCTCTGACTCAGTTGCCTCTGAGGCCTCCGATGCCTTTTCTTCTGACTTTTTTTCTTCTGATTTATCTTCCTCGGATGAATTACCATCCTCGGTTGAAGTCTCAACTTCTAAGGCTTCGGCAGTTTCACTCTCATCGTCAGACTCAGGCTCTTCAATATCACCTAACTGACTGTCAGCAACAACTATCTTGCTCTTAGTCTCAATGCTTACTTCCTCTCCAAAAGCTCTTGCAATACCAGCTGCCGGCATTAATGCCACGCGTGATGAAGCTTCTGTAGAGTAGCTGTTCCCCCCTGCTACAAGCATTGCCCCTACAATACAGCATGCTGTAAGCTTATAAACTCTTTCTCTCTTCATTTTTTAAATACTTATCTCCTGATTTTTTACTCCGCCGTCCTTAAATGCATTTAAAAACCCATATCAACGGCCGGAATTCACCAAAAAATACATTTATTACGAAATTATTACGCGACTATAAAATAATAACACCATAGAGGCTTATTGTCAATTTGTACTGAATAAAAAACAAAATATTTTAGATAATTTTTATAATTTTGCTTTATAATTGTTACAAAAACTCTAAGCAGAATTATTTTGGAGGATTTTTTATGAGTTATGAACAAAAAACAGCATTTATTACAGGCGCTTCCAGAGGTATCGGAAATTCAATCGCAAGACACTTAGCCAACGAAGGTTATGATCTCTATTTACTTTCGAGAAAAGATGTAAATGATCTCTCTTCACTTCCCGGAAAGCATTATGCCGGAGATGTAGGTGATTACAAATTTATAGAAACTATTATCTCAGAAATGCCAAGAGTTGATGTAGTTATAAATAATGCCGGAATTTCAAAGATCGGCCTTCTTCAGGATCTTAATCCCGAAGATTGGGATGAGATCATAAGAACAAACCTTACATCCCTTTATAATGTATGTCACGCAGCCATCCCGAAAATGCTTAAAAATCATTCAGGACGTATCATCAATATTTCCTCTGTCTGGGGTGTTGTCGGTTCTTCAACAGAGGTTGCCTATTCTGCCTCAAAAGGTGGAATAAATGCTTTCACGCGAGCCCTTGCAAAAGAGCTTGCTCCAAGTAACATTCAGGTAAACGCCATTGCCTGCGGTGTTATAGATACCGACATGAACAAATGCTTCAGCGAGGAAGAACGCAATGCCCTTATAGATGAGATCCCAGCCTGTCGCATGGGAACTCCCGGCGATGTTGCCGAGCTGGTATCTTTGCTCGTAAATACCAGCAATTATCTTACCGGACAGATCATAAACTTAGATGGAGGCTGGATCTAAAGATCTCAGCCTCCACATTCTTCTCTGACAGCTTCTTTTATATATTCCGCACGTTCCCTCAAGAACATCCGCATTCTCTCTATCAGTTTATCAAAATCCTCTACTGTCATATCATTTGCAAAAAATCTGCCGTATTCGTTTTCCACATATGGACGTACTTCCGCTGCCAGCGCATCAAGCTTCGGTATGGTTTTTTCAGGATCAAAGTTCTCATCAGATATTTCTAAAAATCTTTTATAAAATCTCTCTCTGAAATCCTCATTTTCCATAAGCTTTGCAAAAAGCTCATCCCTGCTGTAGCTTCGGGTTCCGTATCTTGCCTTGTTCAAAGTATTCGTACTTACTGCTGAATAGTCAAAATTTGCATTATTATCAAAATTGATCCAACGCCAGCGGGTGTCTGTTTCTTCATTTTTATCATCATCTTCTATCATCCGCCAGAGAGCTGTATTCGTATTTGGCCAGTCCATTCCTTCATCAATGAAGATCCTGAATGCAAAATAATCGATCAGACTATCCATATCCAGCATATTATTTATCTTCTCATAATCAGAATCCAAAGTAAAGTCCGCATGCCGTACGAAATTCTGGAGTTCACCCCAAACCTTGTCTCCGGCTTCACCTCCGTCTGCAAGAAGGCTGTTCTTAACTACAGCTATATTGTCTTTGTCAGGTCCATAAAGATCAGAAAGCCACTCACTTCCAAGTTTATCTCCAATCCTGTAAATCCCCCAGAATTCACCATCAAGAAAAAGGTAATAGGATTTTGTATATTCGGGAGTTGCAAAATCAAGTCCCTGAGCCAGCTCTGTTGCAAGTTCATCCTTAACAAAGGTATACATATCATTTCCACCGGAGAAAAGAACAGTCCGGCTGTATCCCTCATCTATGTCTCCAAGTCCGTTAAAGTTTTTAACTCCATATATATCTCTTGCATAAAGATTAAAGCTCTTCTTTGCAAAATTCCTCGTCCTATGGCCTTTTACCCTGAGCCCGCATAATCCATCGAATTCAAGCTCATGATCTTCATCAAAGGCTGTGACCTGGGCTTCTCTCTCCCATTCAGTACCCTTTTGGATATAATTATAATTCAGGTACTCATGCATTTTTATTCCGCAAACACTGACTGTACCGTCTGTAGGCGTTTCCGGATGCTCTTCGAGATATTTAACAGCGTTCTCACTTTCAGAGAGCTTTTCTCTGAAGCTTTCAACACCTATCTTTCCCATGACAAAATTTCCGTTCTCATATCCGAAAATACCGTCCGGATCGGAGATCACTGAAATAACGCCAATGCCATCATAAGTCTTTTTCTTATCAAATCCGACAAAATATACTGCCGTTGAAACATCCGATATCTCACCATTTTCGCCAAATGCCGCCGCCCTGATAATATTACATTTATCTACAGGCCTTTCAGGTATCTTATATCGAAAATTCACATAACTCAGCAATTCTACGGAAACCTGCCACAATGATGAATAAATATTTTCTTTTTTGCTGGCATCCGTTATTTCTATAGGATCTGTATATATGAAAGAATTTTCATTCGGAATCGAACCATCCAAAGTATACCTTATTGTCTCACCTTCATCCGCTGAGATTTCAAGCTTAAAGTCCTCCTCATAAAAACCGCTTTCCGCAGAAAATATCGGTTTTGAAAGACTTGGCAATACAAGTGCTTCCGATAGGGCATTTGTTTCTCCGGGAGTTGGTGTACGTCTCGAAAAAGTTCCTTTTCCATCCTCTTCCCTTGCCCATACGGTATCATATCTTAACTCAGGTACCTCGACCGAATCCAGCAGAAATTTTTTATTATCCGATAAATAAAGATTTTCCCCGGATGCCGATAAAGAGAAATTCGTATGGAGTCCATTATTTTCCGCTGCTATTGCCCTTCCGGTCATAATAAAATTTGTAAGACTCAGACTTTCATCCGTATCCGGCTCTGCCTCAGGAGTGTTATCTGCATATACCAGCAGAAATCCATTTGCAGAAATACTTGTTCCCTCCGGAAAAGTCCATTTATCAAGGTGATGCTCGGAATCAGACAGAAACCATCCGGAAAGGTCCATTTCTTCATCTGATGAATTATAGAGTTCGATCCAGTCCGGATGCTCGCCCTTGTCATCATGCAGTGATGCAAGATTTGAGCTGCAGACTTCATTTATTTTTATGCTTTCATCCGGTTCATTAAGCCTTATCCCGATAATGAGAAAAAGCAGAAAGATAAATACTGCAGCTAATGAAATTTTTACTGTATTTCTTCTTAATGCTCTCCTCAAATTATCCATATCCTATCACATATAATAAACTGCTATTAAAGATTTTCCTTATACCAGTCTATTGCCTCTTTAATTCCACGTTCAAAACTATATTCCGGATTGTAGTTTAAGAGTTTCTTCGCCTTGGAAATATCGGCATTGCTGTGCTTGATATCTCCCGGTCTGTCCGGTCCGAAATTAGGTTCTATATCCTTCCCGAGTGCCTTTGTAAGAAGATAGTAAATATCAATAAGATATTCTCTTCCGCCGTAAGCGACATTAAAAGCCTCTCCGCCAGCTTCATGCGGTGCAAGACACGCTTTAAGATTTGCCTCTATAACATTTTCTATATATGTAAAATCTCTACTCTGTTTGCCGTCACCGTTAATAGTAGGAGTCTCACCATTCATAAGCTGCTTTATAAATTTCGGGATAACTGCCGCATACGCTCCCTCCGGATCCTGACGGCGTCCAAAAACATTAAAGTATCTCAGTCCATATGTATCAAGTCCGTAAAGTTTGTAATAGAGCTTGCCGTATTCTTCATCCACTCTCTTTGTCAATGCATAGGGTGAAAGGAGATTTCCTTCCTGTCCTTCTGTCTTTGGAAGTACCGGATGATCTCCGTAAACGGACGAGCTGGAAGCATACACAAACTTCTTTACCTTGTTCTGTCTTGCAGCTTCCATCATATTTAATGTGCCTCTTATATTGACTTCTTCATAAAAAAGCGGCATCTCAATACTTCTGGGAACGCTTCCCCATGCAGCTTCATTCATGACATAATCAACGCCCTTGCAGGCCTCCATGCAGGTATCAAGATCCGTTATATCCCCCTTGATAAAACTGTAATTTGGATTATCCAGAAACATGTCAACATTTGACTGCTTACCGGTTGAAAGATTATCAAGACATCTTACCTTATATCCCATTCTAAGAAGAGCCTCTACAAGGTTAGAACCTATAAATCCGGCTCCGCCGGTAACTAAAAACAAAGAATTTTCATCAAATTTAACATCAGTGTATGACATAAAAAATCAAGCCTCTTTTCTTTTCCTAAGTATTGCTTCTGCTATAAACAGGTCAAATGGTTCGTCTATATCAACAGAATCCTCAGCCTTCATAATATAAGGGATGCAGTTATTTCCATAAAGACTTCCTGTTTTGCGATAAACATCGGTATATACAGCATAAACGGCTGCCCCATTTCTTGCATAAAGATGAGGAAGAGCCTGACGGGTAGTAAATTTTTCTCCATCCGCCTGATAAAAACTCAGCATTCCGTCATCTTCCAATTTCATAAGCTTCATTGGAAGATATTCATGCGGAAGATCAACAACACTTACTGTTGCATCAGCCTTTTCATTTGATATCATTGCTTCGAGTGCTTCATCTATATGCCTGGCTGTTCTAAGTGGTGAAGTAGGCTGCAGTAGAATAAACGCATCGCTTTTATACCCTTCTTTTTCCAGCTCATCGAGATGATAATTTATAACATCCTTCATAACTGCTGTGTCAGATGCCAGCTCTGCAGGTCTCATTCTGACCTCTATTCCCTCTTTTCTTGCATAGTCTGCAAATTCTTCATCATCAGTGGAAAGTATGGTTTTGGTGATCAGTCTGCTCTGCTTTGCAGCTTCAAAAGTGTATCCCATTAACGGCTTTCCTGCAAGATCTGTCATGTTTTTGTGGGGTATCCCCTTTGACCCGCCCCTTGCCGGTACTATCGCAAGTATTTCCATAAATCGTTCCTCGATTCTATCTAAAAAGTCAGGTTTTATCACGAAATAGCAAGAATTAGTATACCCCAAATTCTCCTATTGCGCAAATTCAAGAATTATATTACGATTATTATGTCTATTGTATTTTTTAGCTTCAACTAATAAAATACATAAAATAAAGAAGGACTTGTAAAAAATGGAAGTTATAAATAAGGCGGCAATGCTTTTAAGCTACTTACAAAATAAAACTCTTCGTGAAGAAGACTACCCTGCCGCACTAAAAAAATGGTACAAAAAAATAACGGGTCGTACACTTAACCTTGATGATCCAAAGACATACGACGAAAAAATCCAATGGCTCAAGCTTTACGATAAAAACCCACTAAAAACTACTCTTTCAGATAAATACGCTGTAAGAGACTGGGTCAGGGATACTATCGGCGAAGAATATCTGATCCCACTCCTGGGAGCCTGGGACAGATTCGATGAAATTGATTTTTCAGCTCTTCCGAGAAGATTTGTATTAAAGGCAAATCATGCATCCGGCTGGAATATAATCGTAAGAAGCAAGAAAAACTTGAATATACGGGCAGCCCGACGAAAATTCAACCGCTGGATGAGTACTGATTTTGCACTGATCGAAGGATTCGAGCTTCAGTACAGAGATATAAAAAGAAAGATCATAGCCGAGGAATTCATAGAAAACGGCGGAAATAATCTTTTCGATTACAAATATCACTGTTTTAACGGAAAACCTGAATTTATAGAATATATAGGGGACAGGCTCTCCGGTCAGCCCCGGCTTATGTTTCTGGGTCTTGACTGGACGCCTGAAATTTTTACTGACGGCACCTATCCTCTTTATGATGAAGTTCCTCCAAGACCGGATTGTCTTGAGGAAATGAATGAACTTGCATCAAAACTATGCAAGGGATTTCCTTATGTGAGGGTTGATCTGTATGCCATGGATGATGGTTCTGTCAAATTTGGAGAAATGACATTTACTCCGGGCAGCGGCAAACATGGCGGATGGACTCCACAGGAATATGAACGTATTCTTGGAGATATGATAGTTCTCCCGGAGACAAAATAAAAGCTAAAATTGAGGGGTGACAATTATGCTTATAAATATTCGTAATCCGGAAAAATACCTTTCAGAACCGGATGCACTAAAAAATTGTGGAAGATATACCAGCCAGTATGGCCGCAGGATTTTCGCGATCGGAGGTAAACGAGCACTTGATGCAGTTATGGGAAAGGTTAAGGAAGCTCTCCTTGCCTCTGAATGTGAAGTTGAATTTCACATAATGGAGGGTTATCCGACGCACGAAAAGATCATAGAGTATACTATACTCTCCTATCAGTTCAATGCAGATCTGATAATGGGCATCGGCGGCGGACGCGTTATAGATATTGCAAAAGCAGTTGGAAACTACAGAAGCCTTCCTGTCGTATGTATCCCTACTGTTGCAACCTCTGCCGCATCCTGGACTTCAAAGACCATTCTTTATAAGAATGATGGAAGTTACGATTTTACACAGCTTAATAAAAACAATTCCAAGCTTGTGATCGCAGATACGGATATTATACGGGCAGCTCCTAAACGGTATCTGATAGCCGGAGTTTTGGAATCTCTCTCCTATTATTTTGAGCTTGAACCTTTGCTTGATAAATATGCTCCCGATATCGTCTTAAGTCAGATGATATCTATCGCCAGAGAAATGCGTACAATAATCAATAATTCTCAGGACAAACTTCTTTTTGGCGAACTCAATAATGACGACCTGCAGGAACTTATCGACTGCATCATTTTCCTTGGAGGAAGCTGCTCAAGTGTAAACAAAGGACTGGTCTATCGAGGTTTTGCACATCCTTTTGCACAGGCATGCTCAAAAGAAGCCGCTACAAGCTATATTTTATATGAAGAAAAAGTTGCCTACGGTCTTCTGGTTCAGTTCATCTTAAAAGAAAAGACTGATGATTTTATTGAAAACTATGCTCAGTTCCTAAAGAACTGTAAAAGCATATTCACTTTCAGTTCACTTGAGTATGGTGAGGATGAAATATATGAACTATCAAAACGTGTGATCAGGGAAACACCTATGGTTAGAGCCACAGGTTTTGCAGATGATGCTGTTCAGATAACAAGAGCCATTCAGAAAGCTGATGCTCTTTTAGATTCGATCGCAGTCAAATCAGACTGCATTCCACGCACAGAATAAATATTAAAAGCTCACGAAAGAAAAATCGTGAGCTTTTTTATTCATTATTTAATATGCAATTCTCTTCTGAATGTTAACCTCTACCTTTGAAAGAATATCAGCAATTTTTTCACCGGCATGTCCATCGCCATAAATAGTCTCAGAACTGTAAGGTCCATGCTCTATCTGCTTCATGATAGCCTCATAGATTGCATTTTCCTCATCGGGAGTATCAATTACATTCTGTCCTCTCTCACGTCCACTCTGTCTTGTTCCTACATTAACACAGGGAGTACCGATAAATGCTCCTTCACGTATACCCGATGATGAATTTCCTACCAGACAGGCTGTATTCTTCATAAGACGGACATATACACTGATCGGAAGATTCTTGAAAACGTGAATTTTAGCTGTAGGGTACTGCTCTCTGTATCTTCTGATACCTGTTGAAATTCCCTCTGAACCTGCATCAGCATTAGGCCAGAGCATTATGATATTAAGTCCTGTCTTCATGCAGGCATGGATCGTCTCTGTTATCTGCTCTTTAGCTTCACTGTACTCAGTAGTTACAGAATGCTGTGACACAAGGATGAAAGGCTCATCAAGACTGAACTTAGGTCCTACTCCGCCTTCCTTCTCATAAATGTCATAAGGAATTGATGAATCATTATCAAGAATTCTCTTAATGTTGTCAATTCTGGGACAGCCAACGGTAAATACATCTTCTTCCTTTTCACCAAGCTTGATGATTCGCTCTGCTGCCTCTTTATTTGCAGGGAAATGAACATGTGCAAACTTTGTGATAGCATGACGTATGCTCTCATCAATTGTTCCTGTAACCTCGCCGCCCATTGTATGAGCAACTCTGATATTCATATAAGCAGCTGCTACAGTTGCAGCCATAACCTCATATCTGTCACCGATAACGATAACAAAATCCGGCTGAAGTCTTTCATACGCATCGGCAAGACCAAGCATTCCAAGTCCTGCAGTCTTTACCATGGCATTCGGCTTATCACCTTCTACCTGCATATAAACTTTCTCATCGATAGAAAAACCATCTCTCTCAAGGATTCCTTCAAGATCACCAAATTTATCTACAAGGCCTGATCCTCCTAAGATAACCTGAAGTTCAAGGTCAGGATGCGCCTGAATAGCCTGCATTGCAGATTTGATCGAACTATAATTTGCACGACCGCCAATAAATACACAAATTTTTCTCTTCACCAGTTTATATCCTCGCTTTTAATAATATCATCAAAGTGTAAGTCACGTTTTGCTGTCTTTCCGACTATATCCTTATAATACTTCGTCTCAAGACCTGTTCCGGGTTTTTTATAACCAAGCATTGAAAGCTCTATCGGTGTGCCCGCAGGAATATCCTGAATTGCAACTATGCTCTTCTGAAAGATTACCTTCATGTCTTCATAAGCAGAAACATCTGCCTTGTTTACAGGACTGTTAATAGCTCTTTCTATATTTTTTATCGAAGTGCAAAGCTGGGTCATCTCATCCGGATCCATAGACATCTTTGCATCAGGTCCATACATCTTTTTACTAAGCGTGAAATGCTTCTCTATAAGATGTGCTCCCTTCATGAACGCACCTATCGAAGCCCATTCCCCAGATGTATGATCAGAAAATCCCAGTGGAACTCCCGGGAACTTTTCCCTGTATTCATCTATAACATTAAATCCTACGTGTTCAGGATCACATGGATATTCGCTGGTGCACTGCATAAGAGCTACGTTGCAGTTCTTCTTAAGGAAAATCTCCATGCAGTCTTCTACTTCCTGCTCTGAACTCATACCACTCGAAACGATCACAGGCTGCTGAGTATCAGCAAGATACTCAAGATAAGGTATATTAGTTATCTCACCTGAAGGTACCTTGATCGCATCTATTCCAAGCTCTACAAGAAACTTTATAGCTTCGATCGAAAAAGGCGAAGAAATAAACTCGACTTTATTCTCCCTTGCACATTCTTTAAGATCCTTCCACTGATCCATAGTAAAGGCAGTCCTCTTAAAATATTCATATCTTGGTTCTGCCTTGAAATATGGCGGCTGAGGTGCATTATGTATAGTTTCTGCTTCCGATATATGCGTCTGAAGCTTTACCGCATCAACACCGCACTCAGCGGCGGCTTTTATCATAGCTTCTGCCTGACCAAAACTTCCGTCATGCGTCATTCCTAATTCAGCTATTATTTTTCTCTTATTAAAGTCCATTTCTTCTCCCTGTATAAATATCATTTATAGGCCTGTCTGCAATAATATTTAATTCAGTTCATTAAATATGCATCTGCATAATAAGCCTTATAAAGCAAGGTATATTCATCAATTCCGTCCACATACCTTTTCAAATAATCCAGATAAACCTGTGGATCTTTGCCCTTCGGTACGTAAACGACCAGTTCTTCAGAATCTGCAATACGACTGTCGATCTCATCCGGAGCTTCCTCGTCATTAAGCTTTATCTTAAAGAGCCCGGCATATTTTTCAAGCTCGAAATAATTTTCCTCCAGTGTCATTCCGCTCCAGGTAATGCAATAGTGATCTGAATATTCTGACGCGATCCTCTGCATTTCAACCTTGTTATGATCCGTCAGTCCTGCGGAAACTTCCTGATAAAGAGGAAAAAGGAAAATCACGGTCAATACAGCCATTCCAAATCTTCCATCCTTAAAGATAACTTTTATCAATGGTTCTGCCAGATATATCAGTATCATGACCAAAAGAGGATATACCGGTGTAAGATATCTCGACGAACCATACGGTGTTGTGATGGAAACCAACGTCAAATATCCAACTGACACAACAAAGGTAAAAAGTATTTTCTCAGAAATATGGTATTCCGGTCTCTTTTTTTCATAAAGTAAAATATAGATCAGCAGTGCTGCAAAAGCAAGCACGAAATATTTAAAAAAGCCATTAAAGAAATCCAGATTAAACTCTATAAACATCTCTCTGGCTCTTGAGATCAATACTCCTATACCGGCAGCACCTTCTGATGATTCACTCATGGGATCGCTGGAACTTATCTGCCAGAGCATTGACGGAAATATCATTAACGATGATGCTGCTGCAAAAACATATGTCAGCAAATGTCCCGCAAAAGCTCTGAAATTCTTTTTAAGCAAAAGCCATATACTGTAAAATGCTGCTGCAAAAAAAGCAAAGATCAGAAAATAATAATGTGTCATTGTTCCGGCTACAACATTTATGAGCAAAATGCCGGCTGCCTTCAATCCTGTCTTTTTTCTTTTCCATAAATCCGCATTTTCAAAAAGACAGAGATAATTATAAAAAAGAGCCATAGCAAATGCCGTCATCATCGGATACATTCTTAAGAATGTTATCTTATCCATAAATGCTGTCGAAAATGCCAGCATGATCACCGACGCATAGACCTGCTCTTTTTTCTTGAAAATCTTAGAAGCCGCAAGATAGCTGAATATAAGGATCACTATCCCGGATACGATATTTATGCCAAGTGCAATCCATTTTGAATAAATTCCCGGCATTAATGAAGATATCGTATGCAGCAAATAAAGATAGAAAGGCGGGTGCGGATCATCAGATGTATTCCTTGCAGTGTTGGCATAATCAAAGCGGTGTGCACTGTCCACGGCTAAAGCATTTCTGACAAATTCCTTCCCGTCAGTCAATGTATATCTCTCATACTTTGGTCTGAGTCCGTTCAACGAATTTGCCGCAGTATAAGAAAGCACCTCATCTTCGTAAAGATACTCTTTATAATGTCCAAAACAGAGCGAAACTGCCAAAAAGATAAGTAATATCAGGATCAGACCGACAGGAATCTTATTCAGTTTTTCTTTCAAATTAATTTCCTGTCCTGTCTTCATCTCCTGTTACAGTCTCCAATATAAGTAACCTGCATCCTTGAATGCCTTTTTATCAAGTATTCCCTTAACATCACTGATAACCTTTCGGTTGCCGCTCAGATCATCAAACATTGCATCAAAATCAGCGATCTCATATTTCTTAAACTCTTCATGAGCAACTGCAAGTACCACCGCATCACAGTCTTTAACTTCAGATATATCAGTAAATTCTATTCCATAGAGCATCTTAGCCTCTGCTGCATCAGCCTGAGGGTCTGCAACTATAGGATTTATACCGTATTCCCTGAGCTCATTTACTATATCTATAACTTTGCTGTTTCTTGTATCAGGACAATTTTCCTTAAAAGTGAAACCAAGAATAGCAACTCTGGCATTTCTTACCGGGATCTCTGCTCTTATAAGGTTCTTTACAAGGCTTTCTGCCACGTATTTACCCATATCATCATTGATACGTAGTCCCGAAAGAATGATCTGGCTGTGGTAACCAAGCTGTTCAGCCTTATATGTAAGATAATAAGGATCGACACCTATACAGTGACCGCCTACAAGACCGGGCTTGAAATTAAGGAAATTCCACTTCGTTCCTGCAGCATTCAAGACAGCCTGTGTATCAATATCCATTTTATTGAAGATCATTGAAAGCTCATTCATAAAAGCAATGTTTATGTCTCTCTGGCTGTTCTCAATAACCTTAGCTGCCTCAGCAACTTTTATGCTCTCTGCCCTGTATACGCCTGCCTTAACAACTATGCTGTATACATTAGCGACTTCTTCTAAGGTCTCTGCATCCATTCCGGAAACAATCTTTGTTATAGTCTCAAGTCTGTGTACTTTGTCACCAGGATTGATCCTCTCCGGTGAATAGCCCACTTTGAAATCAACTCCGCATTTAAGACCTGACTCAGCCTCAAGTATCGGTACACAGATATCCTCTGTAACACCCGGATAAACAGTTGATTCAAATACAACTATAGATCCTTTTGTAAGATTTTTTCCCAATGTATGACTGGCACCCTCTACCGGTCTGAGATCAGGTGTATGGTCATCATTAACAGGTGTAGGCACAGCAACGATATGGAACTTTGCCTCTTTAAGCCTCTCTCCGACTGATGTAAAATCAACCTTTGAGTTTTTAACACCTTCATCACCGACTTCATTTGTCGGATCGATTCCTGCCTTATATTTTTCAATTTTTTCAGAATTGATATCAAAACCTATTACATCAATATGCTCCGAAAAAGATACCGCTATAGGCATTCCGACATAACCCAGACCAACAAGTGAGAGTTTGGTCTTTTTATTTACAAGATCCTCATAAACTGACATTTCTAAAATTACCAGCCTTTCCCAGCTATCCTCTGCGCGCCGAAAAGTCACCGGCGCCATAACTTAAATATTATAGTCCACTTTTCATAGCCATGTCAAACCTCCGCCGCAGTTTGTGGATTTTTTATTTCTTTTGTTGTATGATACTAAAGTTGGTGTCAATTCTTATAATAAGGAGTTTAACCTATGAAAATCACTATTCCTGAAAAAATATACAATTATTCAAAAGATGAATCCCATTCAAATAAACTCGCTGTCGCTGACAGTAAAAAATCACTCAGTTATTCCGAGCTCTGGTCTGATATCAGCGGTTTTTCAGATCATCTATCTTCCCTGGGTCTTTCAAAAGGCGATTTCTGTCTGCTACACTGCTCACAGAACGTTGAATATATCACGGCATTATTCGCTCTTCAACTACTCGGAGCAATCCCCGTGCCCGTAGAAGATGGTGCAGGTGCAGAACGTATTGACGAAATGCTTAATGACACCGGAGCAAAATTCTTTATAACACACAAAGTAAACAGGGAAGATATAAAATGTATTTCTATGGAAGAAGCTCTTCTTCATTCCGATAATAACCAGAACAGAACTTTCGACTTTCCTTTAGAAACCGACACTGCAGAAATACTATTTTCCACAGGAACTACAGGAAAATCAAAAGGAATCGAACTTACACATTCTTCAAATACAGCCATCGCTGAAAATGTTATCCAGGGCGTAAATATGAGTCCAGACAATATAGAGCTTGTTCCCATGCCGCTTTCCCACAGTCACGGGATCCGTCGTTCTTATGCCAACTTCTATAATGGAAGCTCTGTTGTCCTTATAAACGGCGTTATGCAGATGAAGATCTTCTATGAACTCATGGACAGATATCATGTTACAGCTATTGATATGTCTCCTTCTATATTAAATATTATTTTCAAGCTATCAAAAGACAGAATAGGCAATTATAAGGACAGCCTTGACTATATTCAGATAGGAAGTGCCGCCCTTACAGAAGAGGATAAAGAGCATTTAAGCAGTCTTCTTCCAAATACAAGACTTTATAATTTCTATGGCACAACAGAATCCGGCTGCTCATGTATTCTCGATTTCAATGAAATGAAGAATATAAAAGGCTGTATCGGAAGACCGGCCGTTAATGCAAAATTCATTTTCGTTGATGAGAATCGCAATCCGGTCAATGCTACGTCTGAAAACCCCGGTTTTATCGCAACCTCAGGTGCTATCAATATGAAGGGATATTTCAAGGCAAAAGAGCTTACTGATTCCGTTATGGCAAATGGATTTATTTATACCAACGATCTGGGATACACTGATGAAAACGGTCTCATCTATTACATTGGAAGAAGTGACGATGTCATCAACTGCGCAGGCGTTAAAATAAGCCCTGATGAAATAGAAAAAACCGCTTCTGATTTTCCGGGTATCAAGGATTGTGCCTGCATTCCGATCGCAGACAAGATCCAGGGACAGGTTCCGAAGCTTATCATCTCTCTTGAAGATATCTCTCTTGCAGATGATCTCAGCGGATTTAAGAATTACTTAAAGGAAAAATTAGACGGTAATAAATACCCCAAGAAAATTGAAATAATAGACGAAGTTCCAAGAACTTCAAACGGAAAGCTCCAGCGCAAAAAGCTCATCGAGCGTGAGAAATCACTCTAATAAATATAAAGGCCGGGTCTTAAGATCATAAAATCCTAAGCCCCGGCATCATTTTTTCTAAATTATAAATCATCGCTCGCCTCAGCATTTTCTTTCATGGCCTTGCTTTCAGCGATTCTTTTTTCTTTTTGTTTTTCACTTTCTTCTTCAATAGCTTCTTTGATCTTATCCTGTGCCTTGTCAAATGTCGAAATGAGTTTTTTCCATTCTTTTACCGTAAATGACTGACCCCCGGTCGGAATTGATTCCTCGGTCTCTCCATTACGGATCTTTTCCTCCATTTCTTCCATTTTTGCTTTAAGCATATCCATATAGTTAACTTCACCATCAGCCTTATCTGCTGTGAACGATTTCACTGCTTTTACCGCCTTTACAGGCTTTACGCCCGAAACAGGGGATATTGCTGATATAGCAGAAATATCATCATCATAGTAGGACATAGCATACCTCCTTGTTTTGCTTCGCTTTGTTTTACATATTTTTTATCGTCACCAAAAGCTTTTTTCGCAAGTCATACAGAATTTTTTCTCGTTTATATTTTTTTTACCAAATCAATGCTATAATTAGAAAAGTTTCGTTAATAGCTAATAATCTATAGGTTTTTGTTTTAGATTTTCGTTTGTTGAGTTGTTCGTTTATGGCCTGTTACGTTGTTCGGCTTGTCTGTTTCCAACGAGGGACGCTCTCGCTGCAAAAGAAAAATCGCAGCGGTACTAGTTCCGCAAAGAACGCGGAACAAGGACCGGCGTTTTTCATGACCCCTCTTTTGGAAACATATAAGCCGAACAACTCACGTTTTCACTAACAGTCTAAACATTGAAAATATTTTTTTAATGTTTAGAAACGAAAATCAATAATGTTAACCTAAGCCGCGAACCTCAAATGTTCCTAAAGAGGATTGTGCGAGACGCCAGCACTTATGCCGCGTTTATTGCGGCATTACGTACTGCTGCGTCGGAGCCCAAAGCGAGAGCGTTCCTCGTAGGAACTTTGAGGCGAACGGCGTGACAAGCGAAGTCCCGAGAACAACCACCATGCGATTTTACCTAAATTTATTCACCGAGATATTTTTTAACGATCTTGTCGTATTCACCGTTGGCTTTAATGTTGGCGAGACCGGCGTTGAAGAGGTCTACGAGTTCCTGCTTGTCTGCAGAAAAGATAGCGAAGCCGTAAGGTGAACCTTCGTTTTCTGTGCTGTCAAGGGTCTTTAATTCAAGACCATCCTGCTGGATGTAAGCCTTGATGATCGGAGTATCTTCAAAGCAGCCTGAGCACTGTCCACCGATAACAGCCTGGTACATTGTAGGTGAATCCTCGAAATAAGAAATTTCGAATCCATACTGGTCTTTTACACTTTCAGCATAACTTGCGCCCTGTGTACCGGTCTTTACGGCTACAGTTGTACCGGAAAGATCCTCAAAGCCCTTCGCATCAGATGAAGCTGCTACAGATACGCACTGTGTAGCATTATAATATCCGTCAGAGAAAATCCAGCCGCTTTCTTTTCTTTCATCTGTGATGGAAGCTCCGGCGATCATTCCATCTGCCTGACCAGCCTGACATGCTGCAATTGAAGCGTCCCATCCAAGTGAATTGAGATCATAGGTAAAGCCTTGGTCTTTGGCGATCGCTGCAAGGATATCCACATCAATTCCCTCAAATTTTCCTTCTGCATTTGTATATTCAAAAGGTCTGAATGCTGTATCTGTTGCTATAGTAAAGTGTTTTTCTCCTCCTGCTGAAGCTGTATCGGCTTCTGCTGCCCCAGTTGCAGCAGCTTCAGTTGTCTTCGCATCAAGAGCAGGCTGACTGCTGTTAGAACTTCCACAAGCTGTAAGAGATGCACATACAGCAATTCCCAACATAATTGCGACTAACTTTTTCATAACTTTCTACCTTCCTTTTTTATAAAAATAGCTTAAACTATGGGTTACCTGAATTTTAAATATTTTCTGCCGCAGAAATGATAAGTTCAGCGGCCTTTTCAAAGCCAAGCCTTCTGCTGTTCAATGTAAGATCATAATGAGTAAGTTCTTCCGAATTATCACCCGTATACATTTTGATATAAGCATGACGCTTTTTATCTATTGCATTCATTTTAGCCTTAATGGACTCAAGATCCATCTCCGGACTGATTTCCTGCATATGCTTTACACGCCAGTCTTTTTCAGCGTAAATATAGACCTTCAGCAGATGATCAAATTCTCTTAAAATAAAACCGGCATTCCGTCCGACTATAACGCAGCTTTCCTTGTCAGCGATCTTTCGTATTGCCTCAAGCTGGGCATGCCAGATC
>JAIKZC010000163.1 GCA_024682575.1 Lachnospiraceae bacterium
AGGGAAAAAAGCTCTTATTGAGATTGTGAGACTGTATATTGCGCAGAGAAATGCCGCGATTATAAGGCTGATAATACCGACTATACCTTCAATAGTTTGAGAATCTGCACCGGCTGTAAAAAGCTTCCATTTGGATATAAAACCGCAGAATAATGGAATTCCGGTCAAAGACAAGGCACCGAGTGTATATAAGGAGAATGTTGCAGGCATTTTCTTTCCGGCACCGTTTATCTCGTATATATAATTTTTTTCTGTCACGTGCATAAATGCGCCTGCACATAAGAACAAAGACATTTTTATTATACCGTGAAAGAGCATATGTGCCATTCCGGCAAGCATTCCGCTTTTGGTGAACAGTAATATTCCAAAGAGCATATAGGAAAGATTACTTATGGTAGAATAGGCAAGACGTCTTTTAAAATGACGTTCTTTTAAGGCCCACATGGCTCCGTAAAGAATTGTAAAAATAACTGCTGTAATTGCAATATGCTGTGAGATACTTCCTCTTAAAAAATCAGTCGGGAAAATATAGTAACTTATACGGATAATTGCAAAAACTCCAGAGTTTACAACTGCAACAGCATGAAGTAAAGCTGTTACCGGCGTTGGAGCAACAGAAGCAACAGGAAGCCAGCTGTGAAAGGGAAATACAGCAGCCTTGACACCAAATCCAAAGAATGCCAGCAGATAAAGGATATTCATCATATTTTCGGATAAACCATCCATTTTATATCCGCCGTAAATAAAATTTCCGCCGCAATATACGGATGTTGTGATAACAGTTATGAAAGCAACAGCTGCACCTCCGATGACATAGCAGGCGTAATATCTTCCTGCAAACATACTGTCATGATCCTGATAAAAGGAAACCAGCGGAATAGTTACAAGCGAGAGCATCTCAAAAAATACATATAATGTAAGGATATTTCCTGAAAGGGCAATACCTAAGGTTATTCCGTAGGTCATGATAAAAAATGCAATAAATGCTTTTATCTCTTTTTCACCTTTCATATAGTCAAAGGCATAAAGCAGTACAAATGGCCACATTATACTTATCATTCCGGCAAAAAGCATCGAAAGACCGTCCATATGAAAGTCTATCGAAAATCCCTGGTTGAAATTATAGAGTGTGAAATCAGGATGCGGTCCTGTAAATATTCCAAGCCAGACTGCCAAAGCAGCTGCAATAACAAAATATTCCGAGTATAGATGCAGTGTATGCTCGCTTTTTATCTTAAATTGTAATAAACCGATCCCACCGATAACAGGCAGGAGAATTGATGAAATTATAAAGAATTCGCCCATCAGAAAGAAAATGCCTCCATAATCTGTACACCGTAAATACCCATGATAAGCGCTGCAGCGCAAAGAATGAAGAGTGGAATTATCATGATCAACGGTGCCTCTTTTGCATTACTGTCCGGGATATATTCTTTTCCGGGGAAGAATGCATCAACTGCAACGGGAAAGAGATATCCCGCTGTAAGAAATGCAGATATCAGAAGAACAACGGTCGGAATATATGACAGTATACCCATTCCCGAATCTGCTGCTGCAAGTGCTATAAGCCATTTGCTTAGAAAACCACCCATAGGCGGGATTCCCACAAGTGATAATGAAGCTATTGTAAAGGCTATAAAGGTCAGAGGCATTTTTTTGCCGAGACCATATAGATCTGAAACCTGTCTTTTTCCAAGAATATATATAAATATACCTGCGCAAAGGAAAAGACAGCCTTTTGATGCTGCATGGCTGACAAGGTGGATAAAAGCACCTCGAAGGGCATCTTCTGACAAAATAGAAAGAGCCAGCATGATATAGGAAATCTGGCTTATAGTTGAATAAGCAAGTCTTTTCTTTAAGTTATGTTCTAAGAAAGCCATAGTGGAGCCCATTAATATAGTGATCATAGCAATAATCATCCAAGCGGTCTGAACCCAGCTTGAACGTATGAAATCTGCGCCAACGGAATAATAAACTATACGGACGACTGCAACTATACCGGCTTTTGCAATTATGCCTGAAAGGAGGGCAGAGGCAGGAGCAGGTGCGATCGGATGAGCTGTGGGAAGCCATCCGTGCATAGGATATATACCTGCCTTTGTACCAAATCCGATTATCGTTATGAAGACAACAGCAAGCATAAAATTTTCATGTCCGTTGAGCATCGTTCCATCGAGAAAACCGCCATAACGAAAGAGCCTGTCGCCGCTGCTGTAATAATATAAGAAAAATATTCCGAATAGACCAAGCAGAGCGCCGCCGATTGAATAAAAGAGATATTTTAATCCTGCGGTTACGGCTTCCTTTGTCTTTTCATGAAGCACCAGAGGTACTGTAGTTAATGTGGCCATTTCAAAGCTTAAATAAAGTGTTATAGGATTGGCAGAGGCAGCAACAGCCGTAAGTGCGCCGAGAGAAACATAGTAAAATCCGAAGAATATATTTTGATTTTCTTCTTTTTTCATGTATTCAAAGGCATAAAATGAGACTGCTGTATATAGCAGAAGGACAGCACAGATGTAAAAACGTCCGAAATTATCGAATGAAAAAGTCAGACTGACATTTTCTGCAAAATCAATTATTTTTACAGGCTCTGAGTAAAAGGCAGCTGAAAGGGAAAGTATCAAACTTATAAGGGATATCAGACCATAATACCTGATCTGTTTCGAATACCCTTTATTTAGAAGACCGGTGCATATGCCAGCTAAAGGCGGAAATAGAATTGCAGCGATGGTCAGCATTTTATTCACCTCCGAAAATTCTTATTTATTATGCAAACATGGATAAACCTTTGATTATCAGTTCGACAGATATCCAGGAGAAAAGACCCAGAAAAATATTTACAAAAGTCAGAAGTATTCCTGCGGTAATGAAAGAAAAAGTATCTGTTTCTTCTTCATTCTGATCGGAAGCTATTGGCTCGGTGATCTCATCGGTATTATTTCGTGAATATATTCTCACTATAGTACGCATAAAATACATTACGTTAAGAAGGGAGCTTAGAGCAAGTGCAAGCATTACAGCAATCATTTTTAAGCCGCCATATTCTACAGCTGCTCCGGCAAAGATCACTTTCATTGAGAAGCCTGCAAAAATCGGAACTCCGATCATGGAGAAGGCAGCAATTGTAAAAAATATTCCCGGAATTTTAGCCTTATGGGCGCTTCCCTGCAGATTCTTAAACAGCAGACTGTTTCCGGATACTTCTGCAAGATATGGAGTTGAGAGGAATAAAAGTGACTTAGTTACCGCATGACATAAAATCTGAAAAATTGCGGAAGTCAGTCCTGCTACAGTTCCCATTCCAAGACCCATATAGATATAGCCTATCTGAGCTGCTGAAGAAAATGCGACCATACGATCAATGTTTCCTGCATGAAGTGCGGAGAAAGAACCGAAAATAATTCCGCATATTCCCAGAACAAAAAGTATATTTTCTACACCGGTCTGAGCAATGATATCAAGTCCGATCGAGCGGCAGTAGATTTTGATAAGGAGAAATATATATCCTTTTGAAACAAGTGAAGAAAGTATGGATGCTGAGGTTGGCGTAGCCCATCCATAGGTATCCGGCATCCAGAAATGAAAAGGAAAAAGTCCGCTTTTTATTGCAAGCCCGATAGTAAGTATTCCTGTAGTCAGAGAAATTACGCGCAGACCATCCGGATTCTGACTTACTTCAATGAGACTTTCATGCATTGGAACCATAAGTAAATGTCCGCTTATATTATAAAGAAGAACCACTCCTAAAAGAAAAAGTCCAGATCCCATGAGGTTCAGGATCATATATCTGACAGCCGCCAGAGTAGTTCTGCCTATTTCTCGAACAATAAGTATTCCGCAGGAAGTCAGAGTAAGTATTTCCAGAAAAACGTATCCTGTGAAAATATCATTGGTCCATACAAGAGCCATTAGTGCTGCAGTAAGGAGATTTATCAATGAATAATATAAATTGATCTTGCTTTCATCGATATCGATCTTTAAGAACTTCCAACCGGCAGTAACGCTTGCAAAAAGAACTATTGAGAATAAAAGCGCAATCATTGCTTCTAAAATTCCAGCCCTGATCTCATTTCCCCAGGGTGCCGGAAATTCTCCCATACTATAAGTGAAGGCACCGTTTATGTAGGTAAGACAGAGGGTGACCGAATTTAAGGAAATAAGTAACCCTTCATGGGTTATAGTAAGAATCCTGGCTTTTTTCCCTTTAAGCATTGCAGATAATGCACTTGAAAACAGAGATAATATAATTGTAAAAAGCGGAAAGTTTCTGACGAAATCCATCTTTTTTTATCCTTCATTTTTTATTTCAGAAGCGGCAGCACCACGTCTGAAAAGACTATAAAATCCAAACATTGTACAGGCAACAACAATTCCAACAGCAATATCAAGAGGCAGTATGAGACCGCCGGATAATATTGCACCGGGAATTCCTTTTGGGATACCGTTTTCAATACCATTGGCTCCTGTAAAAAATACGTATCCCTTGGCAAAGCTGTAAAAAGTTAAAGCAATAAATGTAACTGTATTATTGACCTTCAAAGTAAAGAATTTATCTATTTTTTCGAATCCAAAGCCTGCTGACATCAGTATAAGTCCGGCTCCGAGCACAGCGCCTCCGGAGAAACCGCCTCCCGGTGAATTCTGTCCGTTTAGAAGGATATAAATTCCGAAGGTGAGGATGCAGGGAGCAAAGAGAAAAGCTGTAAGTCTTAAGATACTGTCATGCGACATATCATAATATACATCACGCTTAATTGTGTAATAATCCTCATAATCTGTTCTCATATTTTTGATATCAATTCTTAAAAGTATGTTTACACAGATAAGTGCAGTAAAGAGAACGTGGGATTCGCCCAAGGTATCAAAAGCTCTATAATCAAGTATTATTCCTGAAATAATATTTGTAGCACCGGTCTCAGCTAATCCATTTTCTATATAGCGTTTTACAACTTCTACAGTTCTGGGATTTTCTGTACCATATCCGGGAAGCATGGAAACAATATAGAGCAGTACACCTATAAGGCATATAGAACCAATCAAAGCAGCTGCAAAATATAAATATTTAAATGATTCGCGTTCTTTTGCAACAATGGCTTCAAAGTCCGGACTTTCTTCAAGATTTTTTAGCTCTGTTTTCTTCTTTTTCTTGAGTTCTTCTCTGTTCAGATCGGGTTCAGAGGAACCATCAAGAATATCATCCATGACATCTGAGAGACCATAATAATATTTTCTTAAGTTTTTAATTTTTCTGAATATTCTCATTTTTCTTATTTTTATCCTCTGTCTGAATCTTTTTTAAAGTCATAAGGAATAATGTTCCGCTTATTCCGGCACCAACAGCAGCTTCGGTTATTGCCAGATCCGGAGATTCCATAAGGATCCATACTATACACATTAGCGAACTGTAGGACATAAAAATTATAACGGCTGACAGAAGTTTCTTTGTAAAATTAACGGAAATTGCACAAACGATCAAAAGGATGAGCAGTATTATACTTAGTATTTCTTTAATTTCCATCGTTATCACCTGATTTGCTATCATTTATTTTTCTTATATGATCAAAAAGATTCTTATTAGTATAGTATTCAGTCTGGCTAAGAAAATGAGATGAAGTAGGAGATGAAAACCACATAAAAAGGAGAGGCAGCATCAGTTTTAAGATTACGATAGGTGCTGATGCTGAAATCATAAGCCCCAGAACCAGAAAGAAAAGCGAAAATGTATCCGTGATCCCTCCGGAGTGCATCCTGTTTAATATATAGTCAAAATGCCAGACTCCGATCACAGAAAATATCAGTCCCATAAGGGCTATTATCATGCATGCAGCAGTTATATAAAAACGTATCCATTCTATAGTCATTATCATGAATCCTCTCTTTTTTTTCTTGAAGGTATATATACGGCAGCCAGTATTATTACAGAAAGAAAGCTTATCATAGCGTATATTAAAGCAACATCGATAAGATAATTTTCACCAAGCATTTGTGAAAGGATCAATATTGAACTTATGACCATAGTTCCGATCATATTTACAGAAAGTATTCTGTCAGTGACTCTGGGACCCTTTACGGCACGAAT
>JAIKZC010000267.1 GCA_024682575.1 Lachnospiraceae bacterium
ATAAAAATAGCAATAATTTAACCCCATTGCTTCATAAGCTGCATTCTGCATTGCTGCAGCGTAAGACTGGGAAAGAGGTGTTCCGATAAGTGTTATGAACTTAGTATTGATATCGATATTCATTTAATCCTCCTGTTTAGCTTGATTTAACCCGTTGTCTAAGGGTCAACGTTTAAAATAATTTTATATGATTTTTCTACAAAAATAAAGTTAAAGAAATTTTATAAATCGGCTAAAACTGTAAGAAGATTTTATAAAATTTTTTTGCAATTATATCCTTTTAAACGTCTAAGTTGGAAAATATAATGTATAATATAACTGATATGATATGCTAAGGGTCTGTTTCGGATTTTTTAAATTATATAATACGATGGAGGTCATTTCTATGCTTGAGATCGGAACAAAAGCACCGGAGTTTTCATTGCCGGATCAGAATGGAGATATGCATTCTTTATCAGATTATAAAGGGAAAAAAGTCATATTGTATTTCTATTCAAAAGACAATACATCCGGATGTACAAAGCAGGCTTGTGGCTTTGCTGAAAGATATCCTCAATTACAGGAAAAAGGGGCGGTAGTTCTCGGAGTAAGTAAAGACAGCGTTGCATCTCATAAAAAATTTGAGGAAAAATACACTTTACCGTTTACACTCTTATCAGATACTGAATTAACAGCGATAAAGGCATATGATGTATGGAAAGAAAAGAAGCTTTATGGTAAAGTATCGATGGGAGTTGTGAGAACAACATATCTGATCGATGAAGAGGGCATTATCGTTAAATCAATGGGTAAAGTTAAAGCTGCTGATAACCCACAGGATGTATTAGATGCATTAAGTTAAAAATAGAGTTGACGTTTACCACTTTGAAGCGTTAAAATGTATTAGGTTTGTGTATATAACTGGGGACAGTTTAATAGTCTGTAATTGTTTATAGATGTTTAGTGGGTGTACGGAACAAATTGAGGATACATTTAATATGTTATTCCCGAATTTTGTTCCGTATTCTATAAAATCAGATTATTGATTTTTGATTTTACATAAATCATTATTGAGGAGGTTGAGTATGGAATCTGAAAAGAAGGATTCAAAGGGAAATGTAAAAGCTGATGTTCTTAAACATGTAGAAGAAAAGAAAGTAAGATGGCGTGAACCGGAACCTGTTTTTGAAGGTTATATTTCATCAGAAGCGCTTACGCTGATCTCGTTAGCCGCTATAGTAATAGTTACTATTGTTTGTGCTGTTCTTCATGTGCAGATGAATACAGTTTCACTTCCCGTTTTACTTATTACATTGATAATAGTTATTTTAATGGGATTATTTTTGGGAAATTCACCTTCGTGGATCACGATGCTTCTTGTTGCAGCTATCATGATCGCAGGCGCAGCAACCGGTATGTACGCAGAAGTTACAATTGGAGTAGTTGTTTTCCTGGCTACTGTTTTTGCAATCAAAGAAAGAAATCAGAGATTTTAATTAAAATCAAGAAAGAGGTAAATAATGGCACAGCTCTGGGGCGGACGTTTCAAGTCAGGTACAGATAGAGAGGCCTACGAGTTTAACGCGTCAATTTCATTTGACTCTCGTATGTATAAAGAAGATATCGAAGGCAGCATTGCACACGCTACAATGCTCGGTGAGCAAAAGATCATCAGTGAAGAAGATGCTTCTTCAATTGTAGACGGTTTAAAAGAGATATTATCTGACCTTGAAAACGGAAAACTTGAAATTACAGATCAGTATGAAGATATTCACAGCTTTGTAGAAGCTATTCTTACAGACAGAATAGGCGATGCAGGAAAGAGACTTCATACAGGTCGAAGCAGAAATGATCAGGTAGCCCTTGATATGAAGCTTTATACAAGAAAGAACATTGATCTGATCGATGCTAAACTCGCAAAGCTTCAGACGTCATTATTAAACATTATTGAAAATAACCTGGATACATTTATGCCGGGATTTACACATTTACAGAAGGCTCAGCCGGTCACACTCGCACATCACTTAAGTGCTTATTTTGAAATGTTCATTAGAGACCGTTCCAGGCTTGCAGATTTACGTGCAAGAATGAACAGCTGCCCGCTTGGAAGCGGTGCTCTTGCCGGAACAACTTATCCGCTTGACCGTGAGAGAACAGCTGAGCTTCTTAAATTTGACTTAGGTCCTACGCGCAACAGTATGGACTCAGTTTCTGACAGAGATTATCTGATTGAATTCCTTGATGCACTTTCAATAATAATGATGCATCTTTCCAGATTTTCAGAGGAAATCATCATATGGAATTCTAATGAATACAGATTTGTTGAAATATCGGATGCATATTCTACAGGTTCAAGTATAATGCCTCAGAAGAAGAATCCTGATATAGCAGAGCTTGTAAGAGGAAAAACAGGCCGTGTTTACGGTGCACTTATGAGCCTTCTTACAACAATGAAAGGTATCCCGCTTGCCTATGACAAGGACATGCAGGAGGATAAAGAAGTTGCATTTGATGCATTTGACAATGTTTCAGCATGTATAGAGCTTTTTGACGGAATGATCTCAACCATGAAATTCAGAAATGATGTCATGGAGAGAAGTGCCAAAAACGGATTTACAAATGCAACAGATGCTGCAGATTATCTTGTAAAAAAAGGTGTGCCTTTCAGGGATGCACATGGCATTATCGGACGTCTTGTATTAAAATGCATCGATGAGAATAAAGCTCTTGATGATCTTACACTCGACGAATGGAAAGAAGAGTCAGACGTTTTTGAAAATGATATATATGAAGCTATAAGTTTGAAAACTTGTGTTGAAAACCGCCTCACATTTGGAGCTCCCGGCCATGCCGCAATGCAGAAGAATGTTGACTATTACAGGCAGTATTTAACAGGTTTTAATAAATGATGATGCTTGGGTTTCTTAAAGATTAAATCGACTAAAGATTCAACCGGCAAAACAAGGAGGAAAGAAAAAATCATGTCAGAGAAATTGAAGGTTGCCATCCTTGGTGGCACAGGTATGGTAGGACAGCGTTTTATCGCTTTATTGGAAAATCATCCCTGGTTTGAGGTTCACACAATAGCTGCAAGTCCCAGAAGTGCAGGCAAAACCTATGAGCAGGCTATTGGAGATCGTTGGAAATTAGAAACTCCTATGCCGGAAGCTGTAAAGAATATCGTTGTTAAGGACGTTAGTGATGTTGCTAATGTTGCTGCAGACGTAGATTTCTGTTTTTCAGCTGTAGATATGAGCAAGGATGAGATCCGCCGCATCGAGGAAGAGTATGCAAAGACTGAAACACCTGTTGTTTCAAATAACAGCGCTCATCGTTGGACTCCCGATGTACCTATGATCATCCCGGAGATCAATCCCGAGCATGCTGAAGTTATCGAAGCTCAGAAAAAGAGACTTGGAACAACAAACGGATTTATCGCTGTTAAGCCTAACTGCTCGATCCAGTCATATGCACCTGTTCTTTTCTCATGGAAAGAATTCGAGCCTACAAAGGCTGTAGTTTCAACATACCAGGCTATTTCCGGTGCTGGTAAGACTTTTAAGGACTGGCCTGAGATGAATGCTAACATCATTCCTTTCATTTCCGGAGAGGAAGAGAAGAGTGAGAAAGAGCCTTTGAAGATTTATGGTCATGTTGCCGGCGATCATATCGAAGCAGCTGCAGGTCCTCTTATCACAAGCCAGTGCATCCGTGTTCCTGTTCTTTATGGTCACACAACAACAGTATTTGTTGATTTCGCAAAGAAGCCTTCAAAAGAAGAGCTTATTGAAAGAATGGTTTCATATAAGGGCGAGCCTCAGAAGCTTGAACTTCCTTCTGCGCCTAAGCAGTTTATCCAGTACCTTGAGGATGATAATCGTCCGCAGGTAGCTCTTGACGTTAACTTCGAGCGTGGTTTCGGTATCTCGATCGGACGTCTGAGAGAGGATACAATTTTTGATTATAAGTTTGTAGGTCTTTCACACAACACTGTAAGAGGTGCCGCAGGTGGTGCTGTTCTTTGTGCTGAATTACTTAAAGCAAAGGGATATATTCACGCTAAATAATTATGGGAAAAACTTTAATTATTACAGAAAAGCCGTCCGTCGCAAGGGAATACGCTCAGATATTGAGCGTTTCCGGCCGTCGCGACGGCTTTCTTGAAAATCAGGATTATGTTATAACCTGGTGTGTAGGTCATTTAATAGAAATGTCCTACCCGGAAAAATACGATCAGAAATACAAACGATGGAAGATGGAAGATCTGCCTTTCCTTCCGGAAGTTTATAAATATGATGTTATAAATTCTGTTGCAAAGCAGTATAAAATCGTTACGGGTGCACTTCACAGAGATGATATCTCCACTGTTTTATGGGCAGGAGACTCGGGACGTGAAGGTCAGGTAATAGAAGAACTTATCCGTATGTATGGCGGAGTCAGGGAAGGTATGGAAGAAAAACGTGTATGGATAGATTCCTGCACGGAAGAGGAAGTTCAGCGAGGAATGCGCGAAGCTAAACCTTACTCAGCATATACTAACCTTGCAAATGCCGGTATCATGCGAAGTATTGAAGATTATGCTATGGGAATAAATTTCTCCAGAGCATTATCTGTAAAATACGGCCAGCTTTTAAATAACAGCGCCGGAACCAAGAAGTATGCGGCTATTGCAGTAGGTCGGGTAATGACCTGTGTACTTGGAATGGTTGTCAGAAGAGAGAGGGAGATCAGGGATTTCAAAGAAACTTTCTTTTATCGTATAATTGGCAGTTTCAGTTTTGATGGAGCATCTTATACAGGTGAATGGAAGGCTGTCAAGGGTTCAGAATATTTTGAATCACCGAAGTTATACAGTGAAAAGGGATTTAAGGAAGAAAAAGACGCAAAGGAACTGATAAATAAACTTCTGCCATTGGAAAACGGAAAAGTTAGTTCTATCACTAAAAGCAATGAAAATAAAAGACCTCCGTTACTTTTTAATCTTGCAGAGCTTCAGGCGATATGTACTAAGAAATACAAGATAAGTCCTGACCAGACCTTAAATGTTGCGCAGGAATTATATGAGAAAAAGCTTACAACTTATCCGAGAACCGATGCCAGGGTACTTTCGACCGCTGCCGCAAAGGAAATAGTAAAGAACCTTAATGGAGTAGCAAAATACCCGCCTACAGCGGCATTTACCAAAAAGATACTTGAGGAAAAGTTATACAGCAGCCTTATAAAGTCACAATATACCGATGACTCAAAGGTTACAGATCACTATGCGATAATTCCTACGGGAAATGTCAGTGAGTATAATAATCTCTCTGAACTTTCAAAAAGGGTATATGATACGATAGTGAGACGTTTTCTCTCAATATTTTATCCGCCGGCTGTTTATGAAAAGCTTTCGATAACCACCGCGGTTGGTAAGGAGAAATTTTACACTTCGTCAAAGGTATTGAAAGATCCGGGATTTCTGGTGATAACAGGACAGGATAAACAAAAAGATGAAAAAGACGACGCTGATGGAGATGAAGAGGGAAACTCTGGACTTTCAGCGCTTTCAGATAAATTACATAAAGGCGATACAGTAAAAATTGAGGAGATGAATACCAAGACAGGAAAAACATCACCTCCCAAGAGATATAGTTCCGGTTCAATGATCCTGGCAATGGAAAATGCCGGGCAGCTGATCGAGGACGAGGAACTAAGGGCACAGATTAAAGGTGCAGGAATCGGCACCTCAGCGACAAGAGCCGGAATCATTGAAAAACTTATAAAAATCGGTTATATTGCAGTTAATAAAAAGACACAGATCTTAACTCCTATGCCTTTTGGAGAAATGGTATACGAGGTAGTTTTTATGACCATGCCGTCAATGCTGAATCCTGAGATGACAGCGAGCTGGGAAAAAGGTCTTTCTATGGTTGAAGACGGAAGTCTTACTACTGAAAAATATAGGGAAACTCTTGAAAAATACGTCACAAAGTACGTAGAAAATGTAAAAGGAAAGAATTTAAGCAGAATTCTCGAGCAGAGGATAAGAGCGGTTCCCCGTACAGTGGTTAAGTCATCAGATGAAAAAGCACCTGCAAAAAAGAAAGGAAGCAAAAAAAGTGGAAGCAGCAAAAATAAATAATCTTTATGATTTAAACGAAACTAAGGCAGCTGATTATCTTAAACAGTTTGAATATCCCTGGGAAGCTTTAAGCGGAATCGGAGATATGATAATTAAGATCGGAGAAAGCCTTGATCCTGAAATATATGAGAAAAAGGGCGAAAATATATGGATCGCAAAGTCAGCAAAAGTATGGCCGACTGTTTCAATTACCGGTCCTTGTATAATCGGTGAAAGAACAGAGGTTAGACAGTGTGCATTCATCCGTGGTAAAGCCCTTGTTGGTGACGACTGCGTTGTAGGTAACTCAACAGAGTTAAAAAATGTGATCCTTTTTAATCACGTTCAGGTTCCTCATTATAACTATGTTGGTGATTCTATTCTCGGATATTATTCCCACATGGGAGCCGGTTCAATTACTTCAAATGTAAAATCCGACAAAGCTCTCGTTGTTGTTAAATCTCTTGACGGCGAAAAAATCGAAACCGGCCTCAAGAAATTCGGTGCCATGCTCGGAGATCATGTAGAGATAGGATGCAACAGCGTCCTTAATCCCGGTACGGTGGTTGGCCGCGGAAGCAATGTTTATCCTACTTCCTGCGTAAGAGGCGTTATCCCTGAAGGCTCGATCTACAAGGCACAGGATAATATCGTAAAGAGATCCTGAATTTAAGCAATATATTTTAAAGAATAACCGCTCAGTCGTGCAGACCGGAGCGGTTATTCTTTTGATTTTTGAATTGTAACATGAGTAAGTTAATAAATTTTATATTAACTAAGAGAATATGGTCATTAGATTTTCATGGAATTATCAATGGTTTTATTTTTTGTTTTATTGGATTTGCCTTTAATATTTGAGGATTTATTTATATTTTTGTTGCCATATTTTGCTTCAAGGGCATTAAAATCTGTTCGTTTTTTATTAATTTGGGCTTTGTTTTTCTTTATATTTTCAATTCGTTCTTTTGCAGATTTAAGATTAGCTTTCTCACTGCTATCCAATGCGTTTGTAAAATATCTATTATTTTCTCCTTCAAACATATCCCGATAGCTTTTGTCAAATTTAACCACTGATTCTCGAAGATCCTGGTATATTTTTTCACATACAGCAAGCTTTTTTTCTGTAGGCCCGCTTCTTCCTGAAGTTTTATCCATAGCTCTGTGTTTATAATACATTGAGATATTATCCATTATCTCTTTTATACCCTTCGAATAATCTTCATCTGATATTTCCATATCAGGATTTTGCATTTTTATTTTCAGTTTCTTTACAGATTCAATAACATTCTTATATTCGTTTGAATTTGAAAAGAACGATTTAGCGGAGTTGAGCTGGTTTTCATAATCACTGATTGT